>NZ_JAHZOF010000056.1:0-224 GCF_019553625.1 Anoxybacillus sp. ST70 | reverse complement strand
ATGCCTTGGCACTAGGAGCCGATGAAGGACGGGACAAACACCGATATGCTTCGGGGAGCTGTAAGTAAGCGTTGATCCGGAGATTTCCGAATGGGGGAACCCACTGTCCGTAATGGGGCAGTATCCATACGTGAATACATAGCGTATGGAGGGCATACCCGGGGAACTGAAACATCTAAGTACCCGGAGGAGAAGAAAGCAAAAGCGATTCCCTGAGTAGCGGC
>NZ_JAHZOF010000055.1:0-244 GCF_019553625.1 Anoxybacillus sp. ST70 | reverse complement strand
AAACAGCTCATTCATCAACTCATTCAAGAAAATGAACATTTGCGTCAAGAAAACAAACAGCTACGCAAAGAAAATGAACAACTCAAGCATCGCGTTCAAGAGCTGGAAGCACGCACGAAAAAAAAAACAGCTCCAATAGCCATTTGCCCCCATCTTCTGACCGTTTTGAGAAAAGCGTTCCTCCCGCGAGCCGTCTGGCAAAAAGCCTGGTGGGCAAGAGGGACATGAGGGGACGACGCTCCGT
>NZ_JAHZOF010000054.1:0-245 GCF_019553625.1 Anoxybacillus sp. ST70 | reverse complement strand
AAACAGCTCATTCATCAACTCATTCAAGAAAATGAACATTTGCGTCAAGAAAACAAACAGCTACGCAAAGAAAATGAACAACTCAAGCATCGCGTTCAAGAGCTGGAAGCACGCACGAAAAAAAAAAACAGCTCCAATAGCCATTTGCCCCCATCTTCTGACCGTTTTGAGAAAAGCGTTCCTCCCGCGAGCCGTCTGGCAAAAAGCCTGGTGGGCAAGAGGGACATGAGGGGACGACGCTCCGT
>NZ_JAHZOF010000053.1:0-247 GCF_019553625.1 Anoxybacillus sp. ST70 | reverse complement strand
CTCTCAGGTCGGCTACGCATCGTCGCCTTGGTGAGCCGTTACCTCACCAACTAGCTAATGCGCCGCGGGCCCATCCTGTAGCGACAGCTTGCGCCGCCTTTCAACGAAAGACCATGCGGTCTTTCGTGTTATCCGGTATTAGCACCGATTTCTCGGTGTTATCCCCGTCTACAGGGCAGGTTGCCCACGTGTTACTCACCCGTCCGCCGCTAACGATCCAAAAGCAAGCTTTTGATTCGTCCGCTCG
>NZ_JAHZOF010000052.1:0-251 GCF_019553625.1 Anoxybacillus sp. ST70 | reverse complement strand
CCTCTGATATATGTTGCGCTATTATTGAGGTGAACCACATGGCAGAAGTGAAACGTGGCAGAGGATATGTGTACTCCATTCAATATCACGTGGTGTGGTGTGTGAAATACCGTCACAAGGTGTTGGTGTTGGTTGGCGACATAGATACAAGGTTAAAAGAAATCCTACATCAGATTGCGGAAGAACATGGTTTTGCGATTGTGCAAATGGAAAGTGATAGCGACCATATTCATTTGCTCATTGACTGCACG
>NZ_JAHZOF010000051.1:0-255 GCF_019553625.1 Anoxybacillus sp. ST70 | reverse complement strand
GGTGCTCTCTATGAACAAGCATACCACACTCCCGAAATTGATGCAAAAACTTGATTCGGATGAAGAGATTCAACTGATTGCCGAAGCGGTGGGGTCTCGTGATTCGTCTCGTACCTTTACGTTGCGCAAGTTGATTCACTTCTTCCTGCTGGCCGCCATGCATCAATGGAAAAGCTTTCGAAACGGAGCCGTTGTGGGGCCTCGGTATGGATTGCCTCGATTCCATTATTCAACTGTATCCAAGACAGCGAAAGA
>NZ_JAHZOF010000050.1:0-255 GCF_019553625.1 Anoxybacillus sp. ST70 | reverse complement strand
GTTTAGTTAAGTTAGAAAGGGCGCACGGTGGATGCCTTGGCACTAGGAGCCGATGAAGGACGGGACAAACACCGATATGCTTCGGGGAGCTGTAAGTAAGCGTTGATCCGGAGATTTCCGAATGGGGAAACCCACTGTCCGTAATGGGGCAGTATCCATACGTGAATCCATAGCGTATGGAGGGCACACCCGGGGAACTGAAACATCTAAGTACCCGGAGGAGAAGAAAGCAAAAGCGATTCCCTGAGTAGCGGC
>NZ_JAHZOF010000005.1:0-207896 GCF_019553625.1 Anoxybacillus sp. ST70 | reverse complement strand
AATCGCTCCTTTTTTGGTGTAGTTGTTTTTGGTGACTCAATTTTACCATAAAAAGGGCGATTCTTCTATTTTTGGGCAAAAAAGAAAGGGCTAGACCCAAAGCGCATTAGCGTTTTGGGTCAGCCCCTTTTTTATGATTGCCGACTTTTCTTTACTGCATGAGCGACGCTCGCAGCAAAACCTCCCCAAATAATTACCATACCGACAAGCATCATAATAAGTGCACTTGTTTCCATTAGCTTGAAACCTCCTTGTCTGTCGGAACGGAAAGCACTCCATCTTTCCAGCGTTTTACTGAAAGAACAAAACCGAGAACGATGACAAGCGCCGCAACAGTCCATCCGTATTTAACGACGAATAACGTATCGTATCCACCATAATTTTCTTTCACATTTGTTTTAATGCTATCAAACATCATGTATCCTAATACAATTGGTGTGACAACAGAGAGCGAAATTTTCCACCATGCGCCTACCATAATATCTGATACGCTATTTGCATGTGTTTGAAGGGCATTTAGTTCTTTTAACACCCATGCAATGACAACTACTTCCACTAATCCAACAAGCGCAACGCCAAAGTTGTTAATGAAATAGTCAACGACATCTAAGAAATATAATCCGCCGTTCGAAGCGAATATTAATGCGATGAGCGCAGCTACTCCACCACCGCCGAGAACAGCTTTCGTTCGAGATATACCGAACTTTTCTTGAATCGCTGAAACATACGTTTCTGAAATCGAAATAAGCGATGTCAGTCCTGCTAATGTCAATGAAAGGAAAAATAATACCCCGAAAAGCTCATTAAACGCAGGGAACTGGTTAATAATTTGTGGGAAGACGACGAACGCTAATCCAACGCCACCTTTCACAACTTCGCTTACTTCTACGCCTTGTTGTTGCGCTAAAAAGCCAAGGACGCTAAATACGCCGATACCAGCTAATAACTCGAATCCTGAGTTTGCAAAACCGGTAATAAATGCGTTATTCGTAATATCAGATTTTTTTGGTAAATAACTTGAATAAGTAATCATAATAGCGAACGCAATCGATAAGCTAAAGAAAATTTGGCTATATGCAGCAAGCCATACTTTTCCGTTCATAATTTGATCCCAATTTGGTTTGAAAAATGCATTTAATCCTTCGATCGCTCCGTCTAACGTCACAGCGCGAATGACGATAATAAAGAAAAGAACGATAAGCGTTGGTAAGAAAATTTTATTTGCGACTTCAATTCCTTTTCGAACACCTTTATACAAAACGGCTAAGTTAATGATCCAAACGAGAAGAAGTGGAATGAGAACAGCTGGGACTAAACTTCCGAACGTACCCGGCGTTTCTGCTAATTTCAAATATTCACCGAATAAAAAGTCCCCTGTATTTTCTCCCCATTTCGATGTAAATGCAAAATACGTATAAGACATCGCCCATGCAATAACGACGGAATAATACGTTGAGATAACGAATGAAATAAGGACTTGCCACCAACCAATCCATTCTGTTCCTTTGCTTAGACGGGCGAACGTTAACGGCGCTGAACCGCGATACTTATGTCCAAGCGTAAACTCCAATATGAGAATTGGAATACCTGCTGTTAATAATGCGAATAAATACGGGAGGAAAAATGCCCCTCCACCATTTTCATATGCGACAGCCGGAAACCTCCAAATGTTTCCCAATCCAATTGCCGAGCCAGCCGCTGCTAAAATAAAGCCAGCGCGTGTGCCCCATTGTTGACGACTCTCCATAATAAAATACCCTCCTTAGTCAGTTTTTGATTTTTTCATATCGTGACGTAATAAAAAGATGAGCACCTCCTCGTTCGATTATTTTAATTTTTCAGACTTTTTTGTTTCATTTTAGTTTTAAGTATATCAACGGACAAGCCTTTTGTCAAAATAATATTTCAAAAAATAAAATTTTCAGAATTTTTTATTATTCAACTGGAAGTTCAATGGACGTATTTCCTTCCCCACCTTGATTATAAAATTGCGGAACTTCCCCTTGAATAATTTGAATCGCTACAGGAATGTCGTTTTGAATCGTTGCCGTTTTTGTTGCAAATGGAATAATAATTTGCACGTTGACTTCAATATGAATTGCTATTTCTATTAAAGCGTTATTTATGCCAAACGGACGTATATTTTTATTTACATCCGAATGAACATCCCCAATAACGTAAAAACGAACCGGAATGCGCGGTCCTAAATTTCCTAACAATACGTTATTCGTTGCTTGTCCGAGCGGGATATAATAGACGATTCCTTGTTCTTTTTCTGTTTCAATTTGAACATCTGGAAACTCAAGCGCGGATAGTTTTCCTTCTGATGCCGCTTTTAAATTTCGTTGAACACGATTTGTCGTTTTAGCTAATACTCGATTCACAACGGTAGCATTAAAATCGATCGCAGAAATTTTCCCATGCTCATCTTTTTCAATTTTGATAAAATTTTCAACGCGAAAGTCGTCCTCAGCAATTTGTTGATTAATCGCATTATTGATCACTAAATTCGCTAAGCGGCGCGTTTCTTTCTCTGCGATCGCCATCAGCGTTGGTTCGATTCCTCTATTAATAAACCAAAGGCTCGCAACAGTCGAAATGATAAAAAAAACGAAAGTAATTAAAAAAATATAGCGGATGGGTAGCGGTTTTCTTCTTTTACGTAGTTGTTGATACAACAAAAATCCCCCCTCTCACGCTATATGTATGCGATCAAGCAGGGGATTATTATTTTATTTCATCAGGAGCAAGGCGTCTTTCCCTTTCATGCCACGTGAAATACCTAATTGTTCAGCAGCAAATGTAACAGACTCAAGCGGTGCCTCTAACAGTTGATCAATTGTCCGCACTCCTACCGCTCTTCCAGCTACAATGCCACGGTCGCGCAATTTTTCGTTTAACAAAGCCACATCTAACGCCCCACACATAATATATCCTTTATCATTAGCAACAGCTAACAACGTCGTTTTAGGCAACTGAACAGAAATGGCCGTAAACGGCTCTCCGTCAATCCATAACGGCTTTAATTCGATCATATATTCACGCTCCTTTCTTTTATTCAATGTATGAATAAAAGATCGAAGGGTGCCTATTGATACATGTTTTTTAGCTTCCACGCAAGCACATCCCGCAACATTTCAGGCATGTAATATTTCTTTTTCGCACGATATATTTCTGGATACAAGTGTCCGAACGTAAACATATCAATTGTTGCGACCGCATACGTTTTTTGCTCATCAATTGGCTGATGATGAATCAAAATGCGACGCACATGTGCTTGACCGTCCGACATGGTCTCTTTCTCAATTGTGACGCCATCGTACACCATCTGTCCCATCACTTCACCACGAAACCCAAACCCTCTCACCCGCAACTGTTTCATTTGTTCCGTTTCCGCTTGTAAAATGACTTCTTTTAATTCGCTTCCACGTAAATATACTTTGCACGGATTAATTGGGTGCGGACAAATGCGATGAATATCCCCTTTCGTCACAACGCCTTTTGGCAATGATGCAAGCAAAACACCCGCATTGACCATCGCTATATCACCTTCACACCATTCGTTCAACGCTTGCGCAAGAAGCGACGCAAATGGGGAAGGGGAAAACCAGTCCATATGTAACGGTTCGGGCAAATGCACAATCGGTTGTGCCAATGCATTTGTTGCTTGCTCAATCATATGATTTAATTTTTGTTTCGTTTCCGCACATTCATGTTCTAATGCATCGGTATGTTGGACATATGCGCATGACTCAACTTTTCGGCTATTTTTATCAATTGACAATGTTAAACATCCGACATATTGCGCAAACTTCCCCGCTCCACAAAGCAACGTTTCATTCACGCGCTTGCCATGTTCAAATACGTGATGTGTATGGCCACCTAAAATTGCAGTCAATTGTGGAAACATATGAGCCATTTTTTCATCATCACTTATCCCTAGATGAGACAATAAAACAATGGCATCTACTTTTTCCGAAAGTTGTTCAATGAGCTTAGCAACCGTATCAAACGGATCGGCAACACGCCATCCAAGCAATTCATAAAACGTCTGAAACGGAACGGTCACCCCAATAAATGCAACGCGAACATGTCCAAACGTCATCATAACATATGGCTTCATCCAATGCGGGCGCTCTCCGTTTTCATAAAATACGTTCGCCACGATGACCGAAAATGCCGCGTGCGTATACAACGTATCGAGCTGTTCATGACTAAGTGTTATTCCTTCGTTATTCCCAATCGTAACCGCATCGTATGCGACATCGTTTAAAAGAATGACGTTTCCCTTTCCAGAGGATGCTTCCGTGATCGGATGAAATCGATCGATAAAATCACCAATATCAAGTAAAACCATATGCTCGCGATTTTGTTGATGCTTTTTTCTTACTGTTTTTAAATAATGAACAACTTTTGGCCATCGCTCAAAATGGCTATGCACATCGTTTGTATGATAAATATGTATCGTCTCCCTCAACGCTTGCAACACACCTTTCTTTTTTACAATCCAAGTCCTTGCATAATTAAACGAACACCAAGTAAAATAAGTACCATTCTTAATAACGTCACGACCGTTTTTCCTTTTAATCGTCGATTAAGCCACGCCCCACATTTCGCCCCAATCCATACGCCCGGAATAAGCGAAAGAGCAAACGTCCAAGCGACATTCCCCATAAAGACGTGCGTCATTGAACTAACAATAGATGATAAAAAGACGATAAACATCGATGTCGCAACGGCAACGTGAGGAGGAAATAAAAATAATAGCATCATCGCAGGCACCATAAGCGACCCGCCACCGATACCAAAAAATCCACCAACAAACCCGACAACAAACGCAATGAGCGTAGCGCTAAACGGATGATACCCGTACGTCACTTCCTCCCCTTCATTCGTGACATATGTACGCACAACAGGAAACGTTCGTTTTTTAGATGGGGAGAAACGCGATTGAAACATAAGCAAAAACGAAACGGCAATGAGAAACAATCCGAAATAAAGCGAAAAATGGTGCATATGTACATGTTGATTCACCCATGCGCCAAGCATCGCCCCTGGTCCACTGCCGATGAAAAAAAACAAACCGCTTTTATAGTCAACCATTTTATGCTTCATATACGTTAAAGTTGATGATAATCCGTTAAAAATAATGACAACAAGCGATGTTCCGACAGCTGCTTGCGGTGAAATGGTCGGCAATATGTGCGCAGCACTTAAAAAAAGAAGCGCGGGAACGATAATGACCCCTCCCCCTAAACCGACAAGGCTACCAATCGTTCCTGCTAAAAGACCGATGATTAAAAGAAATATATATTCCATTTTTGATCCCCCATTATGAAAACAAATCTAATTGTCGCGGTGCCAAATTTGTATACTCAATGCCTAACAACTGCAACAACTGTTTTGCATTATGAGCAGCATCTCCGCCTGAGTTGTTGTTAAATAGTACGTAAATGTGTTTACATTTTGTTTGTAACATTCGAATATGTTGTGCCCACTCTTGTAGCTCTTGCTCGTTGTAGCGGTATAAATAACGGACGGCACGCCAATTTTCGTCATCTCTTTTATTCCAGCCTGCGACATTGCGTCCGTGTAGACGAATAAGTGTTTTATTTGGATCTGTTGGATGAAGAACGGTCGGTACCGATCCTTCCCCCGCTTGCGGTTCATCGCAAATGCTATGAATCCATCGCTCTTCCTCCATAAAGCGCAACGTCTTCTCGTAAAACGGAGGGGAAAACCACGATTGATGACGAAATTCAAGCGCTACAGGAATATCTTTCATTCGCTCCCGACACCAACGCAAATAGTGAACATGCTCTTTTTTACAATCGAACCACGGCGGAAATTGAAACAATACCATGGCGAGCTTATTTCCTTGTTGAAACGGCTCAATCGATTGGAGAAATGCAGTAAACATCTCATCTTTGTTTGCATATGGAATGTCGCCCCGTTGATGCCCCGTCATTCCTTGATACGCCTTCACGATAAATTGGAATGACGCAGGCGTTTCCGTCAACCATTTTTCAACGTTTTGGCGCGGTTGAATGGCATAAAAATACGCATCAACCTCAACGGTTGGAAAGTGAGCCGCATACGCTTGTAACTTATCTTTTGACGCAAGACGAGACGGATATAAACTGTCATGGTCGCCCCATCCCGTTAGTCCGACATAAATCATATTCATCACCTACATTCATCTTACCACAACATACAAAAAAAGCCGATGATCTGCATGGCGCAGATCATCAGCTATTTATTATCCAATGCTACCTTCCATTTCGAATTTAATGAGACGGTTCATTTCAACCGCGTATTCCATCGGCAATTCTCTTGTAAACGGCTCGATAAAGCCCATCACGATCATTTCTGTCGCTTCTTGTTCGGAAATGCCGCGGCTCATTAAATAAAATAGTTGTTCTTCCGATACTTTCGATACTTTTGCTTCATGTTCAAGCGAAATATTGTCGTTTAAAATTTCGTTATATGGAATCGTATCGGATGTCGATTGATTATCCATAATGAGCGTATCACACTCAATATTTGAACGAGAACCGTCCGCTTTTCGTCCGAAATGAACGATACCGCGATATGTGACTTTTCCGCCTTGTTTTGAAATGGATTTGGATACGATCGTTGATGACGTGTTTGGTGCTAAATGAATCATTTTCGCACCAGCATCTTGATGTTGCCCTTTGCCAGCAATCGCGATCGAAAGGGTCAATCCACGTGCACCTTCTCCTTTTAAAACGACCGCTGGATATTTCATCGTTAATTTCGATCCAATGTTTCCGTCAATCCACTCCATCGTTGCGTTTTCTTCACAAACCGCGCGCTTTGTAACAAGGTTAAAGACGTTGTTCGCCCAGTTTTGAATCGTCGTATAACGGCAATACGCGCCTTTTTTCACGATAATTTCAACGACCGCACTATGAAGCGAGTTTGTCGTATATACAGGCGCCGTACAGCCTTCGACGTAATGAACATGCGCTCCTTCATCGACAATAATTAACGTCCGTTCAAATTGTCCCATATTTTCAGAGTTAATACGGAAATACGCTTGCAACGGCGTATCAACTTTTACACCTTTTGGAACGTAAATGAATGAGCCACCCGACCAAACGGCTGAGTTTAGTGCCGCAAATTTATTATCTGTCGGCGGAACGACTTTTGCCCAATGCTCGCGGAACAAATCTTCATTTTCTTTTAACGCCGAGTCTGTATCTTTAAAAATGACCCCTAATTTCTCGAGATCTTCTTTCATGTTATGGTATACAACTTCCGATTCGTACTGCGCAGATACCCCTGCTAAATATTTTTGCTCTGCCTCTGGAATACCGAGTTTATCGAACGTTGCTTTAATTTCTTCTGGCACTTCATCCCATGAACGTCCAGATTTTTCTGATGGTTTAACGTAATACGTAATTTCATCGAAATCTAAACTCGATAAATCGCCACCCCATTGTGGCATCGGCATGCTGTAAAAAATATCTAACGCTTTTAAACGAAATTCAAGCATCCATTGTGGTTCATTTTTCATTCGCGAAATTTCTTCTACAATTTCGCGCGTTAATCCGCGCTCAGCGCGGAAAACAGATACGTCTTTATCGGCGAAACCGTACTTATATTCACCGATTTCTGGCATTTTTTTCGCCATTCCGTTCGCCTCCTTTTTTATGACTGTCCTTGTTGCCCGTGCAACCCTTTCTCCATCGCTTTCCAAGCTAACGTTGCACATTTAATGCGTGCAGGAAATTTCGATACGCCTTGAAGCGCTTCAATATCTCCTAAATCGATTGAATCGTCATAATCTTTCCCTTGCATCATGTCGGAAAAAATCGTTGATAACTTCAATGCTTCTTCAATCGTTTTCCCTTTAATCGCCTCTGTCATCATCGATGCAGATGACATCGAAATAGAACAACCTTCTCCTTCAAATTTCGCATCGACAATTTTTCCGTCTTCTACTTTTAACGTTAAATGAATACGGTCGCCACACGTCGGGTTGTTCATGTTTATATCGACGTGTTCCCCTTCCAATACCCCGCGATTTCGCGGGTTTTTATAATGGTCCATAATCACTTGCCGATACAACGTATCTAAATGGCTATTAAAAGACATAGCTGAAATACTCCTTCGTTTTCTTTAATGCTGAAACGAGTGCGTCAATTTCTTCTTCTGTATTGTATAAATAAAAGCTTGCGCGTGCGGTTGCTGTCACATTTAGCCATTTCATAAGTGGCTGCGCACAATGATGACCAGCACGAACAGCAATGCCTTCCGCATCTAAAACCGTTGCTACATCATGCGGATGCACACCATCGATATTGAACGTCACAAGCCCTGCCCGCTCTTTCGGACCGTAAATCGTTAATCCTTCAATCGTCGCGAGCTGTTCAAGCGCATATTGCGCCAAACGATGTTCGTGCTCAGCGATATGATCTAAACCGACTTGCTCAAGAAAATCAATCGCAGCTCCTAAGCCGATCGCTCCAGCGATAATTGGTGTACCACCTTCAAATTTCCACGGAAGCTCTTTCCATGTTGACTCATACAAGCCGACAAAATCAATCATTTCTCCACCGAACTCAACAGGTTCCATTTGCTCAAGTAAACGTTTTTTTCCATATAACACACCGATACCTGTCGGACCGCACATTTTATGGCCTGAAAACGCATAAAAGTCACAATCGATGTCTTGCACGTTTACTTTCATGTGCGGAGTGCTTTGCGCTCCATCAACAACAACAACCGCGCCGTTCTTATGAGCAATTCGGGTAATTTCTTTTACTGGGTTGATTGTACCGAGCACGTTGGATACGTGCATGACAGCTACAATTTTCGTATTCGGTGTCACCGTTTGTTCGACATCTTCTAATCGAATCGTACCATCTGGTTGTAGCGGGATGTACTTCAACGTTGCCCCTGTTTGTCTCGCAACTTGCTGCCAAGGGATAATGTTGCTATGGTGTTCCATGTACGTAATAACGATTTCATCACCTTCACGCACATGAGCTCGACCATAGCTTGCCGCCACTAAGTTAATCGCCGTTGTCGTCCCGCGTGTAAAAATAATTTCTTCCGTCGAGGCAGCACCGATGAAGCGGCGCACTTTGTCGCGCGCCCCTTCGTAGGCATCAGTCGCCTTTGTGCCAAGCGTATGCACACCGCGATGAACGTTCGAATTGTATTGGCGATAATAATTGTCAATCGCTTCAATAACCGGTAACGGCTTTTGCGATGTTGCCGCGCTATCTAAATAAACGAGCGGTTTGCCATTGACTTGTTGATCTAAAATCGGGAATAGTTGACGAAGTTCTTTTACGTTCATCACTTAACTTTCCTTTCGATCACTTCAATTAATTGTTTTTTCACACGCTCAATTGGAATTTCATTCACAACAGGTGCTAAAAAGCCGTGAATAATTAATCGCTCTGCTTCCGTTTTCGGAATACCGCGGCTCATTAAGTAATATAATTGCGTTGGGTCAACACGACCGACCGATGCCGCATGGCCTGCTGTCACGTCATCTTCGTCAATTAATAAAATCGGATTCGCATCTCCTCGTCCTTTTGGACTTAACATAAGCACACGCGATTCTTGTTCCGCATTCGATTTCGATGCCCCGTGCTCAATTTTTCCAATGCCGTTAAAAATCGATGTCGCTTCATCTTTGACAACGCCGTGTTTTAAAATGTAGCCTTCTGTATGTTTTCCGTAGTGAATGACGCTTGTCGTAAAGTTTTGCACTTGCTCACCACGGCTCACAACGACTGTCTTCGTATCGCCGACTGATCCATCACCGATTAAGCGCGTAATGTTTTCTGAAATTGTATTTCCGTCATTCATTAAACCAAGCGCCCATTCGATGCGCGCATGACGCCCTGTCACACCGCGGCGGTTGACATAGACCGTCGTTCCCTTTGCCAAATTGTCTACCGCACCGAAAAACACTTGCGCATCATCTCGCGCAAACACTTCTGTAATGATGTTGACGATCGCTTCCGAACGTTCACATGTTGAAATGTAGTTTTCCACATACGTTACTTTACTGCCCACATCTGCAACAATAATGACGTGATTAAACAACGCTTCCGCTTTTTCATGCACGTACACCGCTTGCAACGGCACGTCAATTTGTACATGCTTCGGCACGTATACAAATACCCCGCCGTTGACAAGGGCAGCATGAAGCGCTGTCAGACGATGCTCATTTACTTTCACACCGTCCATAAAATATTTTTGCACAAGATCGCTATGTTCGCGAACAGCTGTCGCTAAATCAGTAAAAATGACGCCTTTTTCTTTCAACTCATCCGCAAGCGATACGTATGCACATGTATGGTCGCGTTGCACATATACGTTTTTTTGTTGTTCATCGATATCAATAAGCACTTTCACTTGCTCTGGCAACTCTTCTAAAGAAGAAAGCGGAGCGCTTTCAACGAGATGAGTAGAAAATTGTGTAAAGTTCCAACGATCGATTTTCGTTTTATCTGGCTTTGGTAAAGGAAGTTGTTCCGCTTGTGCAAGAGCTTGTAAGCGAACGTTTAAAAGCCAGTCCGGTTCTCCACGCCCTTCCGAAAAAGAGCGTACATACTGTTGGTCGAATGGTAGTTTCGTCTCAATCATCATAAATCCTCCTAACGCTTACGCTTCTTGCTCAACGACTTCATCTTCAATGCCTAGCTCTTTTTTAATCCAATCGTATCCTTCAGCTTCAAGACGTTGTGCTAATTCTGGACCACCTGATTTCACGATCCGTCCTTGCATCATAACATGTACGTAATCTGGCGTAATGTAGTTTAATAGGCGCTGATAGTGGGTAATAATTAAACAGCCGAAGTCGCTGCTGCGCATTTCGTTTACACCTTTTGCAACAACTTTTAACGCATCGATGTCAAGACCTGAGTCAATTTCGTCTAAAATTGCAATTTTCGGCTGCAACATCATTAATTGTAAAATTTCATTCCGCTTTTTCTCTCCACCTGAAAATCCTTCATTCAAATAGCGATGCGCCATATCTGGATTCATTTCTAAAAACGCCATTTTTTCATCTAATTGACGAATGAATTTCATTAATGAAATTTCATTTCCTTCTCCGCGACGTGCGTTAATGGCTGAACGAAGGAAGTCAGCGTTTGTCACACCGCTAATTTCGCTCGGATATTGCATCGCTAAAAAAAGACCTGCGCGAGCACGTTCGTCTACTTCCATTTCTAATACGTCTTGCCCATCTAATGTAATGCTTCCTTTTGTCACTTCATATTTTGGATGGCCCATGATTGCCGCAGATAATGTTGATTTTCCCGTTCCGTTCGGTCCCATAATCGCATGGAACTCGCCACCTTTAATTTCAAGGTTGACCCCTTTTAAAATTTCTTTCCCATCAATTGCAACGTGAAGATCTTTAATCGTTAATGTTGCCATAAAAAAATACCTCCAGTTTCGCTTATGTTCATAAAAACGTAATTCTCACTTTATTCTCATTACAATTTTATAACAGATGAAAAGTATTAGCAACCTTATTGCAAGCATTTTGATACTTTTTTGTTTCTAAAGTGCATTTTATCACATATGTAAAAAAAGGATAGGGAGCCCTATCCTTTTAATGCGTGCGAGTAAATTCATCAATACATTGTCGAACGAGCGTGACTGCTTGGCTCATTGTCGCCCCGCCGGCTAACGCAGCGGCAACCGCACACGCTTCAAATATTTGTTCTTCTGTCGCTCCTTCATCGATACACCCTTTCGTATGATAAATCGTACAATATTCATCTTGTTTCGCGACACTAATCCCTAAGGCAATCAGTTGCTTTTCTTTTTTCGACAACGTCCCTTCCTCAAAACACGCCTCTGTAAACGCCTGAAACGTTTGCCCGACTTTCGTCATTTGTTGTGTAAACGTTCCTAATCCTTTTTTATATTCGTGTAAAAATTGTTCCATCGACATACACACTCCTCCTTCCTTTTTAGCATGTGTCGTTTCCGGAAAAATATAAAAAGGATGCCCGAATGGACATCCTTATTTTGTCGCTGGAATGACAGCACCGTTATACTTTTCTAAAATGAAGTCTTGAATTTCTTTTGATTGCAACACTTCAACGAGCGTTTGAATTTCTTTACGTGTTTCGTCACCTTTACGAACTGCAATAATGTTAACATATGGGTTGTTTTCTGGCGACTCTACCGCAATTGGATCTTTCGCTGGATCTAAGCCAGCATCTAACGCATAGTTGGCATTAATTAATACCGCGTCTCCTTCATTGTTTTTATAAACCTGTGGAAGTAAACCTGCTTCGACATCTGCTTCAAACACTAAGTTTTTCGGATTTTCAACGATATCATCAACTGTTGCTTTCGTTTTATCAACACCATCTTTTAATTTAATTAAACCTTTTTCTTCAAGCATCGATAAAATGCGACCGTGGTCTGCAACAGAGTTGCTCATAATAATTTTTGCCCCGTTTGGTAGTTCTTCAAGGCTTTTATATTTTTTAGAGTATACGCCAATTGGTTCAATATGAATACCGCCAGCATTCACAAAATCATAACCATGTTCTTTCATTTGTGCTTCTAAGTAAGGAATGTGTTGGAAATAGTTTGCATCTAACTCTTTATCAGCTAACGCTTTATTTGGTAACACGTAGTCTTGGAACGTCACGATTTCCAATTCAATCCCTTTTTCTTTTAAAATCGGTTTTGCTTGCTCTAAAATTTCCGCATGTGGCACATTTGATGCACCAACGACAAGCTTATTTGTTTTTTCTTCCGCACTTTCGCTTTTTCCGCAAGCAGCAAGCGCTAAAATAACAACTGCAGCAACAAGTAAAGAGATCCATTTTTTCATTTGTTTCTTCCTCCTTTTTATCGTTTATCTATTTTAGAAGTGACAAAGTCACCAATAAACTGAATAATAAAGACAATGACTAAAATGAGCACAGTTGCAACAAATGTCACATCGTTATTGTTGCGTTGGAATCCTTCTAAATACGCTAAATTTCCAAGCCCTCCAGCACCAACAACTCCTGCCATCGCTGTATATCCAACGAGCGCAATCGCTGTGACTGTAATTCCAGATACAAGTGCAGGAAGCGCTTCTGGGAGGAGCACTTTCCAAATAATTGTCGATGTCGTCGCCCCCATCGCTTTTGCTGCTTCAATGACACCTTTATCAATTTCACGAAGCGCAATTTCTACCATGCGCGCATAAAACGGTGCGGCACCGATGATGAGAGCTGGTAACGCAGCGTTTGCTCCAAGAATTGTACCAACAACAAGTTTGGTAAACGGAATAAGCAAAATAATTAAAATAATAAACGGAATCGAGCGGAAAATGTTGACGAACGACGCAATGGCACCGTTAACGAGACGATTTTCCCATATGTTTCCCTTAGACGTTAAAAACAGCAATAAACCAAGTAAAATGCCAAGCACAAACGTTGCTATAACAGAGATAGCTGTCATATACAATGTTTCCATCGTCGCCGCCCATATTTTATCCCAAACGACGTTCGGAAATAGTTCATTCCACATTCGCCAACACCTCCACTTCAACTTCTTGCTGGCGAATAAAAGCGAGTGCTCGCTCAATTTCTTCATTCGCACCGTCTAAATGAATGAATAACACCCCATATGAACCGTGATGCGTTTGCGAAATTTTCCCTTGCAAAATATTCACATTTAGATCAAATTGACGAATAAGCTGTGTAATGAGCGGTTGCTCAGCCGCTTCGCCGACGAATGTAAGCTGAACAACTTGGCCGTTCGGATATCGTTCGAGAAGATGCAACATGGCTTCTTTCGTTTCCTCCGGCTCCGTCACTTGTTGGACGAATCGTTTCGTAATCGGTTGCTCTGGCTTACGGAATACATGAAGCACTTCGCCCATTTCAACAATTTTTCCGTTTTCCATGACCGCTACGCGATCGCAAATTTTACGAATAACATGCATTTCGTGTGTAATTAACACGATCGTTAAACCGAGACGTTTATTAATATCGACGAGCAAATCTAAAATGGAGTCCGTCGTTTGTGGGTCAAGCGCTGATGTCGCTTCATCACATAACAACACTTTCGGGTTGTTCGCTAACGCACGCGCAATGCCGACGCGCTGTTTTTGCCCTCCGCTCAATTGCGACGGGTATGCATTTTCTCTTCCTTGCAAGCCGACGAGTTGAATAAGCTCATCGACGCGCTTCATCCGTTCCTCTTTCGGAACACCGGAAATTTCTAACGGGAAAGCAATATTTTCACGTACAGTCCGCGACCAAAGTAAGTTAAAATGTTGGAAAATCATCCCGATTTGCTGACGCGCTTGTCGTAATTGTTTCCCACTAATTTTCCCCATATCTTTTCCATCAACAATCACTTCACCGCTTGTCGGCTTTTCTAGCCCATTTAACAATCGGATGAGCGAACTTTTCCCCGCTCCGCTATAACCGATGATGCCGAAAATTTCTCCTTCTGCAATATGCAAGTTTACATGATCGACCGCAGTCACATTTCCGCTTGCCGCTCTGTATACTTTCGTTACGTTTGATAAAGTAATCACGTCGCTGTCACCTTCCTTCCATGAAAAAAGCCTTTCTGCTCAAGAGAACAGAAAGGCGTTATCATCCATTCTGTCTCTTATCTCTCAAAGCAAACGCTTTGTGTGAATTGGCACCATTTCAGCAGCGCTGACGGTTGCCGGGTTTCATCGGGCACATCCCTCCACCTCTCTTGATAAGAGCGCTTTTAAACGCTTTATTCAGTTAACGTTTTAATGTATTCAAGAATGATGCTGAACTACGAATGTGAGTATATCATCGAAAGAAGGACGATGTCAATAAAAAATTTTTTGACTTCAATATAAGGAATCATTATGTTGCTAATGTCGGGCGACCGAGCAACAACCGCTTACGCGAAAGCGTAAAGGGCTGATCCAAAACACTAATACGTTTTCGATCAGCCCCTTCAGTCCAAAAAAATGAGGGTAAACTTTTCGATTGTATCTATATAGCTACAGGCTGAGTGAATACATTAATCACATTCTTCTTTTGTAATTCTAATCGTTACATAAACTTTATGAAATGAGTCATAGTAGTCGGCTTGTGCAACACTGGGAGTATACCATTTATCAAGTAATTTCAAGTAAGAGTCGGTGTTTTCTAAAGAATAAATCCCCGTAATCGTAGAAGTCTTAGTTGTTCGATTTCGATCATAAGTAACTGTCATTGTGACCGTACCATACATACTCTGAACTGTTTTCGTCTTTTTATTTCCTCGAACGATAGTATCAAGTGGGGTAATTTTTGACTTTGAATTGCTTAAATCGGCTATTGAACTCCCTACTGTAGGAGTAACTGTAATTGTTACATTCCCCTCTTTATATACTTGCTTCTGGAGAGTACTAGCTTCAGTTGTAATTAACGATCCAAAAAACCCCTCTAATGACAAGGTAAAAGCAAATGCTAGGGTAGTAGCTAAAACCAAATTTTTAAATTTAATTTTCATTACTTTTTCTCCTCACATCGTATATTTACTCATAATGCTAGTTGAACATCAGTACCGTGGATTTTAGAGATCTTAATTCTTATTTAATTGATTACTCATCCGAGATATGCTATGTTAGCCTGTTTTAGATAAAAATCGGAAGTTCTTTATTTTAACTTATACATTGCTTATGCTCCTCCTAACTTCAAAAAATTCTTGATGCAGCGATGTTTCACGCGAGTGAGCAGACGAGACGAGGCCAGTGGACGAGCTCGACGGATGGCGGTGGTTAAAAACGAAGACAGGTTGTCTTGCACATGTTGTTTTCTTGGACGCAGCTCAGCATGAACGATATAGCCTTCCTTCCCTGCATACGCAAACAACGGCGTAAAACCATCAAATCCTTCATCCGTTCGACTCACTCCTTCTTTTTTCGTCGGAGTTGTCAAATGGAGAGCTATCTACATCAAGTTGGAGCCATGTCGTCCTCCCTTTGATCCAACAAGGGGACGAGGCGGCATGTCGTTGAATCAGCAGACACATGAACTCCTCCAAAGGAATTGTTTCGGTCATTGAAAGACAAGCGAGCTGATCGAGGTGCTATCTTAACGTTTGGGAAGAAGGCACGTGCTGAATACCCAGCGATGTCGAAAACATATCGTCCTGACGATACGCTTCGATATGATCAACATCCGTTTTTCCTGTGGCAGGCAAGCCGATCATCGAGCGAATGACATCGCTATGTGAAATGTGCACATCTCGACGAACGGTTGGGAGCCGAAGCGGGTTTACTCGTTTATCCAGTTTTCTTTAATGTAGTAAGTAGCCAACAAGAGCAAGCACCGCACTTGGAGTCACCGCCTCATCTGTCCATACAAATCGAATCTGGAAATCTTTCATCGCATTCACCTACTTGATGAAGAATCATCAACGTCGTTTTCCCTTATCGTATCAACGGTTTGCATCCATTGTAAAGATGGGTTGTCACGGATTTAGGTACTCAACTACAGTTACAACAAGAAAGCTTAACTGACCGTTTACTCAAACTCCTTACTTAGCTTTAATAAGTCGATAATATTTTTAAAACAATATGACTGCAAAATATTTTTCACAATGATGCGATAAACTACCAATATAATGATTAATAAAATGACCAATACATATGCAACATATAGAAAGTGGTAAACAGGAATAAGCCATATGCTGATAAAAATAGAGTATATAAATATAAAAATAGTTACTTTTTTAAAAACAGTTGAAATATTATATGAATATATTGAGTGAACTTCCTCTGAACTATATCCATATTGTTTTAGTATCCCCATATCTTTTTGTTGTATTTGCAAATAAGCCCGAAAAGAAAAAATAAGGTATAAGGCTGCAACAAGAACGATCGCTCCCGATAGTAAAGAAGCAATAACAGCTGTATTTCGCATTGACAATGTAAAATCATCGAACGCTTTAAATACATAGCGAACGTGATATCCGTACTGTCCAAGGTTTTCGGCGATGCGGTCAATATCCGATATTTTATCTACATAAACGTACATACTTTTTAAAGCTTGGACACCAAAAGGATTATTGTTATCATATTCTCTTTTAAACTCGATCCAATTTGTACGGAAGGACGTTTCGATTATTTTTTGAAATGTTTGATTCCCAACATATAATGCACTACTACTTAACATATTTTGATCTTCACTATATAAAACGAAAGGATTTTTTTCGATAATCCCCTGTTTATTCTTTATAAGGAAATTAGAGATATAGCGACTACTCAGTCCCCCCTCCTCCATCTGAACAATAGGAATTTTTAGATTGATTTCTGACTCCTTTGATTTTGAACAAGCATACCCAATATTTAAGGGGCAATCCCCTAAAAAACGGGCAGCTTCTTCATCTAATGCATAAATAAAATACGTGTTTCCTCTTTCATCTTGGACACCGAAGTTCAATTGATACATTTTATATATATGTATGCCTTTATATTCAGAAAGAACTGATCTAATTTCATTTTCGTCATTAAACTTTAGTAAACGTGCGTGATCATTCTCTTCAGTTTTTCCTGTAATTTCGATCATCCGCACATTTTCATTGCTTATAAAATCTTCATCTACTTGTATATATTGTTTGAATAGAAAAAGAAACGATGTCGAAACTAGAAAAAGAGATAGCAGAAACATCACGATAGATATCTTTAAATATGAATTTGATTTTTTTAATATAAGTTCCGCTACTTGCTTTTTTATTTTTTTATCCATTACGTAATTTTCCTCCTGCCATTGCTAGTCGAATAGCATTTGAAAAAAGTTCTACACACTCATGGGTCACGATAATACATAATTTATTTGTAAAAATAGTTGAAATCATCTCTGCAATAAGGTATTGATTTTGTTGATCTAACCTTGATAAAGGTTCGTCAAACAAAACGACATCTGGGTCATTCATAAATAAAAGGGCTAATTGTACACGACGCCTTTCACCACCAGATAACACAGCGATTTTCCGATCAATCAAATTCTCAATACGGAATAGCGCTAGGGCTTCTACTGATTTTTGTTCAAAATATCGATTATGTTTATAAACAGCAACATATTTTATATACATGTGCTCTTTTA
The DNA here is from genome assembly GCF_019553625.1 of Anoxybacillus sp. ST70. Lineage (NCBI taxonomy): Bacteria > Bacillati > Bacillota > Bacilli > Caryophanales > Anoxybacillaceae > Anoxybacillus > Anoxybacillus sp. ST70. The sequence goes on along the minus strand of NZ_JAHZOF010000005.1, from coordinate 189,801 downwards.
CAGTTAATTTAGAAAATAACATGTCATCTTGAAAAAGATATTCAATTTTTATACTTTCTTTTTTTTCTACTTTTCCTTCATCCACATTTATATATCCTGCAAGAATATTCAACAACGTTGTTTTCCCACAACCACTTTGTCCACTAATTACATATGTTCGTCCATTTTCAAACCGAAATGTTACATTATCAAGCACTTTCTTTTCATAAAAACGTTTCGTTACATGTTTTAACGTAATCATTTTTATATCACCTTTTTCTATCGGACAATAATCTCTTTCCTTCCTTCTTGACTGTAAACAACGACTTTCCCACGCTCTGTAGAAAAATCAATAACATCCTTTACAGAAACAATTTTTTTATTTGTTTCAACTTGTATAATATCTAGCAACAAATCTCCATCACTATTCGGATACATTTGTATAAGCAATCGATTTTCTTTATCAATATAATTTATTAATTTCTTTTTAAAGGTTCTACCATTATCCGCATATATTTTTTCCTCATCCGAACGATATAACACCCCATCAATTACATAAAGCTCCCCTGCTTTTAAGCCATTTTCAACTAACCGTGGTCGGTTATTTTCATTAGACAAATCTAAAACATACATTGTGTAGTAGTCCTTGTAAGGTTCGTAAACCGTGTAATAAAGTTTCCCATGCATAATCACGCCGTAAGACACAAGCCCTTTTACATGCGAATACTTAATAAAACTTTTCTCTCTCTCATCCCAGCGAATAATCGATCGGCTTACTTCTTCCCCATCATTATCCAAATACATTCTAATAAAAACATGATAGTTTCCATCATCGGCTAGCGGGAAAATAGCCTCCCCTTTTCTTCCAGCATACACCTTCTCAATCTCATTTCCTTTAATCGTAAAAAGACTAAAATCTCTTCCTGTGCTATCTCCAGCCGTATAATAAGGACTTTTTGTCGAAAATGCATAAACAATATAGTTTGGCTGATTCGTTTGCTGCTTGATTGTATTCGTTGCAAAATCATAAGCAACCAACTTCTGCGTGAATCGATTATACAAAATTTTACATTCTTCACTCTCAGAACATATGGGGATTGCGACATATTTTTTTTGTTGGATACTTGTTTCATCGCATCCACAAAGTAAAGAAAAAACAATAAAGAAAAGAAAGACCCTTTTCATCACTCTCATCCTAATAATTTAGAATTTATATTGGGGGTGTCCCAAAATTAACAGGACACCCTTTTTCATCAGCATATATACGCACGAAACACTTTCATGAAACTATATCCTTTTATCTCTCTTGAAGAAACACGACATTTTTGGTCAGATCCTGGTTAGCAGTTAACGAAGAACAACGATTAAACTCCTGCCGAAATATAAAAAGTTCTCGGATCTCCCTTCAATTTTACGTAAGCCGTGTTAATGGTAGAGATCGTGTCAGAACGATAATCTTTATAAGGCGAAATAATAATGTTGGATCGCCAAGAAGAGTTGTTTGCTCCATTACTATTTTCCCAATACTTCACTTTTGTCTGAATAGTCTGCCAAGATGAGGATGCTCCTGCGCTAGCTCCGTCCCCAGAAACCCCCATCGTAATGGAAGCAGAACTTCTCAAAGAAGCAGAACTATACCACTCGGTTTTAATCGTTTCTACTACTTCATTCCCACTATATACCGCTGAAACTTGCCAATCCCACTGTATAGTATTCCCAGAATAAGTCGCTGAAGTAGAACGCCACACATTTGAAGTTAAAGTGCCTTTCCCTCCAGGGATAAGATAGTCTTTCGACTGAGAAATAGCAAATACCTTTAGGCTTGGAGAAAAATAGAAAAATGAAATAACTATAGCAATAGATGCGGTTATTTTTATCCATTTAGCATTCATGTATCTATCAAACTCCTTCTCCCAAAATTAGCTGATCAGCTATTTTCAATTTACCAAAAATAGAAAAGAAAAGAATCCGTATTTTCCGCCAATTTTTCGGCGAAAATCCGCCATTTTCTTCAAAATAAATGACAAAGTTCATTAAATGAAGTACAATTTAGTAAAAAATAGTAGAGGGGAAATCGCATGGCTGTTCGTACATTGCTTGTTGATTCCGATCCTATCTATTTGCTTGGTTTGGAAAAATTATTAGAAAAAGAAAGAGGTGTACATATTGTCGGTTCTGGTTCTTGTATTGATTCACTAGAAGATCTCATACATATACACGTGCCAGATGTCATTGTGATAAATATGCATATGCACATAATAAAAGTATTAGAGTGGATAAAAAGTGCAAAGAAAACATATCCTACGATAAATGTCATTATGCTATGCAACTATCCACCATTCGCTCTATGTGCATATGAAGCAGGTGTATCCGTGATATTATCAAAAGAAAAAGTTTCTACTCATTTGGCACATGCGATTCGCCACAGCAATGAAGGAGAGAGACTTCTTTTACTTGACAGTGAAGCTACATGTCACATGACAAGTTGTTTGACAAAAATTGAAATAGATATATTACAAATGTTAGCAGACGATCAAACAAGTGCACAAATCAGTGAACATCTAAATATAAGCAAACGAACGTTTGAACGTTACCTTTCTTCTATATTCAAAAAATTAGGGGTTCTATCACGCACAGGAGCAGTTGCTCAAGCGCTACGATGGCAACTCATAAAATGAAAGGTGCTAGTCGAAAAATCTAACTAGCACCTTTCATCCCTACACCCGCGAATACATCGACCGTACACCTGTTGCCGCTTCGATCGCTTGTTCTAAGTCTTCGATTAAATCATCCACATTTTCAATACCAACAGATAAACGAATCATATCTTCTGTTACACCAGATGCTTTCAAATCTTCTGCGCTTAGTTGTTGATGCGTTGTGCTTGCCGGATGAATAATTAAACTTTTTGCATCACCAACGTTTGCGACATGTGACCAAAGCTTCACATTATTAATAAGCGCAGCTCCTGCTTCCCTTCCACCTTGAATGCCAAAAACGACGACTGCTCCTGCCCCTTTCGGCATATATTTTTTCGCTAGCTCTTTCGCTGGATGGTTGTCATGTTCAGGATACAACACCCAACGAACAGCTGGATGACTATCTAAATATGCAACAATTTTTCTTGTGTTTTCAATATGTTCTTTCATGCGCACGTGCAACGTTTCAAGCCCCAAATTAAATTGAAAGGCGTTGAATGGGCTAATCGCTGGCCCTAAATCGCGCAACAACTGCACACGTGCTTTCACAATATACGCTGCCGCTCCGATGTCTGCATAGATAAGGTTATGATAGCTCGGATCTGGTGTCGTAAACGCTGGAAACTTTGGCGAGTTCCAGTCAAACTTCCCACCATCGACAATGATGCCCCCTAGCGTCGTCCCGTTGCCAAGCAACCATTTCGTCGCAGAATGAACAACAATGTCTGCTCCATGTTCAATCGGACGGCAAAGATATGGCGTCGCAAACGTGTTGTCAATAATCAATGGGATACCTGCTTCGTGTGCAATTTCCGCCACCGCTTCAATATCTAACACATGCAAACTCGGATTGCCGACTGTCTCCGCAAAAATAGCTTTCGTTTTCGGTGTAATCGCAGCACGGAAATTTTCTGGATCAGCTGGATCAACAAAATGAGTCGTAATGCCGTATTTCGGTAACGTATTTGCAAACAAATTGTACGTCCCTCCATACAGCGTAGAAGCAGACACAATATCATCCCCGGCTTGAGTGACGTTTAAAATGGCCATCGTAATCGCCGCCATGCCGCTCGCCACTGCTAAAGCCCCTATACCACCTTCAAGATTTGCTACTCGTTCTTCAAATACGGTCACTGTTGGATTATGAATGCGCGTATAAATGTATCCTGCTTCTTTTAATGCAAATAAGTTTGCCGCATGCTCTGTGCTGTCAAACAAATATGCATTTGACTGATAAATCGGCACCGCACGCGCTTTCGTTACAGGATCAGTTTGTAGTCCTCCATGCACAGCAATCGTTTCGAATTTCATCATTTCTCCCCCTGACCGAATAATTGAATATTTTGAATTTTAACACGACAAACAACGCTCGTCAACGAACAAGATCGTACGGTTTACCGAGAAAGAAAACCGATTCTAATAATAAAATGTGGCGAAACGATGCTGTGACGGACAATTCGTTTAATCGAAGTTGTTGCTGGAGCTTTAAAGACCCTTGCAATAGCGACATAATGGCTTGTGCCGAACCACGAATCGTTATGACTCGATCCCCATTCGCTTTTTCAACACGTTGAATTCCTTCTTTTGATATGCTCAAAAATACTTGTCCACCTTCCCATTGCAATTCAATATATAATCCATCATTCGGTAAAATTGGTTTTAATATATTCATACAACCGCCCCCGTCCCATATATTGTCGTATTCATTGTTTCCATACGAGGACGGTGAGTTCCTTCTATAACTGCTCGACAAATGTCTTCCTTCCTCGTCAATTTCCCAAGAAATATGTCGAAAGCTGGCTTATTCAGCCAGCTTTCGCAACGTTTCATATACATGTGGAACAGAATGAAAGGCGTATATTTTTTTCACGAGTTCGCCACGCTTAAAAATAAGTAAGCAAGGAACGCTTTCAATATGCCATTCGATCGCTTTGTCAGGCACATAATTTAAGTCTTGACGCTCAAATGTGATATTTGGCAATAACTGTTCAAGCACGTCAACCATACGACTTGCCACTTGACACGTGCCACATAATGGCGTGTACATATAAACGACTTTCACAACCATCACACAACTTTCTACAAATATTGTGCGTGTACATCGATATTTGCACTTAATAATACGACCGCAATATGATGTTTCGGAGCAGCTGCAACTTCACGATACATTTTATCAATATATAAGTGCTCAGCTTGCGGAAACTCACGTCGAAGTTGGCGACGCAATTTTTCTCCCGCCTCATCCGAGTCAACTAAAATATACACATCTTTATCGTACAAAGCATCAATCAATTCATCAAGTTTGGCAGTACCGAGCGTCCCGTTTGTACATATAATTTCTACTGGCTCACTAATAATGCTTTCGATCTTTCTTTTATCTGACCGCCCCTCGACAATAATTACTTTTTCCACCTCAATGATCCCCATCGTCATCACCTTGCACATTCATTTATGTATATTATATTCGTTATGTTGCACTTTTTCTCCTTTTATGAAATCGAAAAGGGCAGCGATGTCGCTGCCCTTTAACACCAACCACCTTCTGTGTCGCAATCCACATATTTTGCATCTGGATGTTCAGTAACCGTTACAGTTTTCAAAATGCGTCCTTGTTGTTCTTCATATCCGCTTTTCAGCTTGAACTCGTTCGTTTCCTGAACAAATTCTCCAACACATTCGTCGTCATAAAATAGCTGAAAGTTACCGCTTTCATTAAATTTCCCAACAACATCTTTTGTAATATCGATTGCTTTTTGTTTCAACAAAAAAGACACCCCTGTGTTGTAGGGTGCCCTGCGATTTGTTTTTTAGTCTTGGTTAATCATTTGTTCGTATTGTTCAGCAGTTAGTAAGTTGTCCACTTCGCTCATATCGCTCGGCTCGATGACGATCATCCATGCTTTGTCATACGGTGATTCGTTCACGTACTCTGGGTTGTCGTTTAACTCTTCATTCACAGCTACTACTTTGCCGCTGATCGGCGCATATAGTTCAGATACTGTTTTTACTGATTCAACGCTACCAAATGGCTCGTTTGCTGTGAGTTGTGCGCCGACTTCTGGCAATTCAACGAATACGATGTCGCCGAGTTCCGATTGGGCAAAATCTGTAATCCCAATGCGAACGGTATTCCCTTCGACACGCACCCATTCATGTTCTTGTGAATAACGTAGCTCTTTTGGAATGCTCATCGTTGTCCCTCCAACACATTGTTTTCCTTTTCATCATACACGATTTTCGACACGATTTCACGACAATTTAAACATTTCATGATATTTTTGTTCGTCAAATCCGACAATAACTTGCTCTCCATTTGTGATGATTGGACGCTTAATTAACATGCCGTCCGATGACAATAATTGTAACATTTCTTCTTCTGTCATCGTCTTTAATTTGTCTTTTAATCCGAGCTCCCGATACTTCATGCCACTCGTATTAAAAAATTTTTTCAAATCTAGTCCACTTTTTTCATATAACGTCCGCAACTGCTCTTTTGATGGAGGCTGTTCTACAATATGTACAGCTTGTACGGAAACGTTGTTATCATCTAACCATTTTTTCGCCTTGCGACATGTGCCGCATTTTGGATACCAATAAAATGTCGTCATTTTCTCACCTCATCATCCTTATGTACAACAAAAAAAAGCGAAAGTACCAGACGACGTGTCTGGTACTTCCATTATTACACAACATATCGCTCTGCTTCAATTAACGCTGCTGCTGCTTCGCGTTTTTTCGCAATCACATTCATTGGCGTATGGCGCGTTAATTTCCGCAATGCAGACAACATCATGCGCAACATGTCCCCATGTTCTACAGCAACAATCGTTTCTTTCGCATGTGCTTCAATTTCGTTAAATGCTTCTTGGCAGAAAATTTGTGTATACAATACTTTTTGTTTATTTTTCTCCACTCCAGATTGGGCAATCGCTTTTTCCGTACGCAATAGCGCTGATTCCATCGCATACACGTTGCTGACAATATCCGCAATATTTACAAGCACTTCTTGTTCTTTTTCAAGTTTCGGACCGAATTTTTGAGCTGCTAATCCGGCAACCATTAAAGCAATTTTTTTCGCGTTGCGAACGAGATATTTTTCTTGTTCAAGCACGCCATCGCCAACTTCTTCAGGCATAAGCATCATTAACTCTTCTTGCAGCTGTTGCGCTTTTTGTAAAAGTGGCAATTCACCTTTCATCGCCTTCCGCAAATACATGCCTGGCACAAGGAGGCGGTTAATTTCGTTCGTTCCTTCGAAAATACGATTAATGCGCGAATCGCGATACATGCGCTCAATTTCGTATTCTTGCATGAAACCATACCCACCGTGAATTTGTACCCCTTCATCTACGATGTAATCGAGCATTTCTGTCGCAAACACTTTATTTAATGAACATTCAATCGCATATTCAGCAATCGCTTTTGCCGTTTCTTTTCCGTCTTTTGCTTGTTCATCTGTTAATTGTCCCATGCGCGCTTCAAACAAACCGACCGTGCGATAAACGGAGCTTTCAGCCGCATACAATTTAGATGCCATCGTTGCTAATTTTTCTTGTGTTAACGAAAACTTTGAAATTGCCGTTTTAAATTGTTGACGTTGATTTGCATATTGAATCGTCACTTCAAGCGCACGTTTTGCTCCACCGACAGCACCAACCCCAAGTTTATAACGGCCGATATTTAAAATGTTAAATGCAATGACGTGACCTTTTCCAATTTCACCAAGTACATTTTCTTTCGGAACGAGCGCATCTTGTAAAATTAACGTGCGCGTCGATGAGCTTTTAATGCCCATTTTCTTTTCTTCCGCCCCTGTCGATACGCCTGGGAAGTCGCGCTCAACAATAAATGCTGTAAAATGTTCACCGTCTACTTTTGCATATACAACAAACACATCAGCAAATCCAGCGTTTGTAATCCATTGCTTTTCTCCATTTAAAATGTAATGCGTACCTTCCGCATTTAATTTCGCAGTCGTTTTTGCACCGAGTGCATCCGAACCAGAACCTGGCTCAGTTAACGCATACGCAGCAATTTTTTCGCCTGTCGCAAGCGCTGGTAAATATTTTTGTTTTTGCTCTTCTGTTCCGAACAAAACAATTGGAAGCGAACCGATTCCGACGTGCGCACCGTGTGAAATCGAGAAACCACCAGCGCGCGCCATTTTTTCCGCAATTAATGCAGAGCTAATTTTATCTAAGCTCAAGCCACCGTATTCTTCTGGCACGTCTGCGCCAAGTAATCCGAGTTCGCCTGCTTGTTTTAAAAGAGCAACTGAACGATCAAACTCATGATTTTCTAAATGCTCAAGTTGTGGCAACACTTCATTAACGACAAATTCTTCTGTCGTTTTCGCAATCATTTTTTGCTCATCTGTAAAATCTTCCGGTGTAAACACTTGAGTTGGCGATATATCTTCAATTAAAAAGCTACCACCTTGCGCGATTTGTAATGCCTTTTCCATTCTTTATTCCCCCTCTTATAATAATTCAAATACACCCGCAGCACCCATACCGCCGCCAATACACATTGTGACAATACCAAATTGCTCATTGCGACGACGCATTTCATGTAAAAGCGTCAACGTTAACTTCGCTCCTGTGCAACCGAGCGGATGACCGAGAGCAATCGCTCCTCCGTTCACGTTCACCTTTTCTTCATCTAATCCGAGTTCACGAATGACTTGAATCGCTTGCGATGCGAACGCTTCATTTAATTCAATTAAACCGATATCAGAAAGCTCAAGTCCCGCAAGCTCAAGTGCTTTTGGAATCGCTGCAATCGGACCGATGCCCATCACTTCTGGTGGAACACCTGCCACTGCAAACGAACGGAACTTACCAAGTGGTTGTAAACCGAGCGCTTTCGCTTTTTCGTGATCCATGACCATCACCGCAGCTGCTCCGTCACTCGTTTGTGAAGCGTTTCCAGCTGTTACTGTTCCGTTTACCGAAAACGCAGGACGCAACTTCGCAAGCGTCTCCATATTTGTGTCTGGGCGAACCCCTTCATCTTGACTGAACGTCACCTTTTTTTCTACTAATTTATTATTTTCAATATGACGGACAGTCACATCAACTGGTACAATTTCATCGACAAATTTTCCTTCTGCAATCGCTTTTGCTGCTCTTTGATGGCTACGAACCGCGAATGCATCTTGTTCTTCCCGCGTCACACCGTACTTCATCGCCACTTGCTCAGCCGTATGCCCCATCGACATGTAGTACTCTGGCGCACTTTCTGCGAGCTTCACGTTCGGACGTACGACATGCCCCATCATCGGCACCATGCTCATCGACTCCACGCCGCCAGCAATAATTGTATCCGCGTGTCCAAGCATAATTTTTTCAGCCGCATAAGCAATGGCTTGTAGTCCTGATGAACAATAACGGTTAATCGTGATCGCTGGCACCGTGTATGGCAAACCAGCAAGCGCACCAATGTTGCGCGCCATATTTAGTCCTTGTTCCGCTTCTGGCATGGCACATCCGATAATCAGATCATCAATATTTCCTTCGTAGTTCCCTGCTCGTTTCAACGTTTCTTTGACAACGATCGCCCCTAAATCATCTGGTCGGACGTTAGCTAACGTCCCTTTTTTCGCTTTGCCGACAGGCGTACGCGCTCCGGCAACGATGACCGCTTCTTTCACGTCAATCCCCCCTTAGTTTCTTAACGGTTTTCCTTTCACAAGCATATGTTGCATGCGCGCTTGTGTTTTCGGCTCGCCGACAAGGCTTAAAAATGCTTCCCGCTCTAAATCAAGCAAATATTGTTCGTCCACTTCTGTTCCGTACGGTACGCTTCCACCAGCAATGACGTAAGCAAGTTTTTTCGCGATTTTTAAATCATGCTCCGAAATGTAACCGGAATGATACATTCCTTGCGCACCGAGCAACAACGTCGCATAGCCTGTTTCTCCGACAACCGGAATTTTTTTACGCACCGGTGGCTTGTATCCGCTCTCATATAACGCTAACACCGCTTGTTTTGCGTCATGAATGAGATGGTCGCCATTGATTGAAATGCCATCTTGCCCGTTTAAGAAATTCAATTCACGCGCTTCCGCGGCAGACGTTGATACTTTCGCCATCGCAATTGTTTCAAACACTTTATTTGCAACTTTTTGTAGATCAAATTCCACACCGTTCGGCATGCCGCTCAAATGTTTAATATACAGCTCTTTATTTCCACCGCCACCAGGAATGAGACCAACGCCGACTTCGACAAGTCCCATATACGTTTCGGCCGATGCTTGAATGCGTGAAGCTGGCAAGCAAATTTCCGTTCCACCGCCAAGCGTCATCGCAAATGGGGCAACGACAACCGGTTTTGCGCTATATTTAATATTCATCATCGCTTGTTGGAATTGACGAACGACCATTTCGATTTCAAAATAGTTGTCATCTTGCGCTTCCATTAAAATCATCGCAAGGTTCGCACCGACGCAGAAATTTTTCCCTTGGTTTCCGATGACAAGTCCTTTATAGTTGCGGTCAACTTCTTCTAACGCATAGTTAATCATTTGAACAATATCAAAACCGATCGCATTGTTTGGTGAATGAAACTCAAGTAACGCCACATCGTCACCGAGGTCGATCAAGCTTGCACCACTATTTTTCTTAATCACCCCTTTTTGTTCTTTTAAGCGTTGAATATGGATGACTTTTTCGTTTTCTTCAACCGGTTTGTATTGCCCACGATCGTAGTACGATACTCGGCCATGTTCGTGTTTATAAAACGTTTCATGCCCGTTTTCCAACATCTGTTCTACCCATGATGGAACTTGGCGACCTTCCGCTTTCATTTTTTCAACAGACTGCTTCACACCGATCGCATCCCACGTTTCGAAAGGACCGAGCTCCCAGCCAAAACCCCATTTCATCGCACGGTCAATCGCTACGATGTCATCTGCGATTTCTCCAAGCAGCTCAGCCGAATATAATAACGTTGGACTTAAAATGTTCCAAAGCAATTGCCCTGCCCGATCGTTCGCATATACAAGCGCTTTCAATTTATTCGCTGTTCCTTTTGCTTGTTTGCTCATTTCAACAGACGGTGCCTTTAATTTCTTCGTCGGTTCATACTCAAGCGTTTCGTAATTTAATTCAAAAATGTCTTTTCCTTTCTTATAGAAAAATCCTTGACCAGATTTACTGCCGAGCCATCCTTTTTCAACCATTGTTTTCATAAAAGATGGAACAGTAAATACTTCTTTTTCTTCACCTTCTACTTTTTCAAACACATTGTTCGCCACATGAATAAACGTATCTAATCCAACGACATCAAGCGTGCGGAACGTGGCGCTTTTTGGGCGGCCAATTAAAGGACCTGTCACAGAATCGACTTCGCCTACGCTATAGCCACCTTTCATCATTTCGCGCACGGTTACAAGCAAGCCGTACGTTCCGATACGATTAGCAATAAAGTTTGGCGTATCTTTCGCAAGAACGACTCCTTTTCCGAGCACGTTCTCACCAAATTGTTTCATAAACGCAACAACGGATGGATCGGTATGTTTTGTCGGAATGACTTCTAGCAATTTTAAATAACGTGGCGGATTAAAGAAGTGCGTGCCTAAAAAGTGCTTTTTAAAATCATCCGAGCGTCCTTCCGCCATTGCTTCAATGGAAATGCCAGATGTGTTCGAGCTAACGATACTTCCTTGTTTTCTTACTTCATCCACTTTTTCAAACACACTTTTTTTCACATCAAGCCGCTCAACAACGACTTCAATAATCCAGTCACATTCTGCTAAGCGGCGAAAATCGTCTTCAAAGTTACCGACTTCAATAAGCGCTACATTTTCTTTCGACATGAGCGGAGCTGGCTTTTGTTTCAACAAACGTTCAACCGCTTGATTGACAATGCGATTGCGTACTTGTTTATGCTCAAGCGTCCACCCTTTCGCTTGTTCTTCCGCTGTCAACTCTTTCGGTACGATATCTAACAACAATGTCGGAATGCCGACGTTCGCTAAATGCGCCGCAATCCCCGATCCCATGACACCGGAACCGAGAACAGCTGCTTTTTTAATTCGCATTCTCCTTCCCCCTTATCCCAATTGAATGAATGGTCATTCATTTTTCCTTTATCTTAAATATAAATTATATTTTAAATTTTCGCAACAAATAAATGTAGCGAATTTTGTCAACGATTTAGGACATGATACGAGAGGAGGTGAATAACGATGAAAATGAAAAAACACCCATCGAAAGCAGGTGTAAGTGCTGCAAGCGTAAAAGGAAATGCAGGACCAACGGTAGAACGTGATGGTGGCGGAAAAAAGACGAGCCAAAATCAACAATATGGAAAAGAAAATATGGGGAATGAATAAAGGTGGGATGCGCCCACCTTTATTTCTTTAATATACCTTTTAACACAAATGCCACATTTGCTGGGCGTTCCGCTAAACGACGCATAAAGTAGCCATACCAATCGGTTCCGTATGGAACGTAGACGCGCATCGTATATCCTTCGCGCACTAATTGTTCTTGGCGCTCCGGGCGAATGCCGTATAACATTTGAAATTCAAATTGATCATTTGGAATGTTATGTTCTTTCACGAGCTGTTTCGTGTATTCGATAATCGCATCATCGTGTGTGGCAACAGCTGTGTAGTTGCCATTTAATAAATGCATTTTAATAATCTTTTTAAAGTTTTCATCTACATCTTTTTTATCTGGAAAAGCTACTTCTGGTGACTCTTTATACGCCCCTTTCACAAGGCGCAAGTTTGGATGATACGTATTTAAATCTTCAATATCTTTTTCTGTGCGATACAAATATGCTTGCAATACCGTTCCGACATTGTCATACTCTTTTTTCAACTGCTTAAAAATATCGATCGTTTTTTGGCAACGAGAATAGTCTTCCATATCAATTGTCACAAATACCCCGTGGGCTTTTGCTTCATCTAAAATGCGACGCATATTTTTCATCACAAGCTCATCGGAAATGTCCAATCCCATCGATGTCATTTTTAGCGATAGTTGTGAATTTAATTTATTTTCACCAATCGCACGAATCGCCTCAATCGAATGGTTCGCCATTTCATTTGCTTCTTGTTCATTATCAACAAATTCCCCTAAGTAGTCGATGGTGACCGCTAGTCCTTTACGATTGAGTTCTTTAATCACGTCTACTGCACGTTCAATCGTTTCCCCCGCTACAAAACGCGACGCCCCGAAACGAAGACCGTACCGCTTCGCCAATTTTGTTAACGTTTTGTTTTTTGACAAAAATAAGAAAAAGTCGCGCATCAATTGTTCCATTGTTGTTTACCCCCTTTGCAAGCGCATCCACCCGTATTGTAACACGTTTTCAATCACTTGAATATGTTTTTGTCGAATAGTCATATTTTTTGTCTACACACGTATAACTATACGGCACGTGGGCAATATACAGTCGAACATGATTTTACATGGAGGGATGATCATGCAACAACAAATGAATACACAACAACATGCGATGATGGCTCAACCACCTGAAATGATTTCAACAAAAGACGCCCTTTATTTGACAGATGCCTTATCATGGAATTTACTTGCGATGAAAAAAGCTCATTTTTTTGCTTCTCAATGCCAAGATCAAGAAATTAAACAGGTGATTGAGCGTGTCGGACAAATGCATCAACGCCATTATCAACAACTGTTACATCAATTACAGCCATCAGCACACATGCAATAAGGAGGACATGACGACATGAAAGTGCAAAATACTGAAACACAAATTCCGAAAACACCCCAAATGAACGATCGCGATTTTATTAATGATATGTTATCAACTGAAAAATATATGACGGATAGTTATTGTACATTTTTAAACGAAGCAAGCCATCAACATTTGTATGATGAAATTTTGCATATGTTCACCGAAACACAAAATTGCCAACGTGAATTGTACAACTTAATGTTTAAAAAAGGTTGGTATGCGCTTGAACAAGCAGATCAACAAAAATTACAACAATCATATCAACAATTTCAAGGATACGCGAGCCAATTCCCATACAACAATATGATGCAATAACAAAAGCCGGCTGCTTATGCAGTCGGTTTTTGTTATACGCCCAACCATTGGACAAATGCCCTGCATACATTATCAATGTAATGAAGAATGTATAGGGAGGGAATGCTCAATGTATGGTCGCAGACCGTTTTTTGGCTTTTTTGGTGCACCGTTTTTCGGGGGCTTTTTAGGTGGATTGCTTGGCAGTGCATTAACACCTTATCCGTTTTATCCACCACGCCCATATTACTACCCACCACGTCCATATCCGTTTTACCCATATGGTGGCGGATGGTACTATTAAACAAAGCTAAGGAGCACTAGCTCCCTAGCTTTTTTCTATGCTTGAAAAGAAAGGGCAACTTCATATGAAAACATTTGATTTCCAAGCACATAGTCAGGACGATCTTTTGCTTTTTGCTCATGGGCTTTACGAAATGCCTCACTTTGCGTCCAAGCCTCAAACGATTGTTTGTTCTCCCACGTAGTGCATACACGCACTTCATCATAATCTTCAAGCCCTTGTGTCACATGCAATTCTAAACGAATAAACCCAGGTGATTGTTCGATCCCTTTTCTTTCTTTAAATCGCTCAACAAGTTGTGAAGCATATCCTTTTTTTACACGAATCGCATTTGTAACAACGTACATGTATCATCTCTCCCTTTTATTTTTTTAAAACTGCGAAAGGATCAGCAGTTACTTTTTTCCCTGCATACTCAACTGCATATACAACAGACTGCTCTTCATCTTTTTCCGAGATCGTTGGAACTACAATCGTAGCTACTGTTCGGTCTTCACTTAGCGTAATCGTTGCCGGTTGGACAACTTGCTCCTCTCCTTTATTAATCGCGACCGTTATTTTCATATTTGCTGCGCTTAATGAAGAAACAGGAATATCAAAATATAACGTAAGCGCACCGTTCGTTGCTTCTACATAATCTAGCTCGGCCACAGGAGGTGTAATTAAATCGTTATAAACTTCAGATAAGTTGTGATATTCATTTGTCAAATCTGCCCGAAACGTATCCGATAGGTTTGATAATAATGCATTGACTGCATCAAGCACTTTTTTCGCTTCAGCGAACTTCCCATCTTCGAGGTATTCATTCGCTTTTAATAGTTGCTCATACACTTTCACATCATTTGCATATTTATCATAGAGCGCCTTACTTTTCGAAAATTCTCCTAAAAGTAGTTTTCGAACATTCGCTTCGGATACATTGTTATATACACGAAGTTGACGATTTTGCACGTATACTTGCAACTGTTTATGCGCTACTTGCAACGCATCCATATCTTCATCAACAATTGCTTGCTCCAAAGCTGTTCTCATCTTTTTAGATCCTTCAAATACAACAGAAGCATTCAAATACGGAATGACTCGTTTAGCCATATACGTTTTATACGCACCATCTAGGTCGCTAACATATTTCTTTTTCTCTTTCCCAGCAGACTTTTGAACAGCTTGTTTCGCTTGTACATATAACTGATGGGCCTTTTTATACTCAGCTAAAACGGTCGCATGTGGCGGGATGATCCCTGTTTTTTGAACATACGCTGTATACGTTGTATGGGCTTTTTTCATTTGCGCTTTCGCTTCATTGACGATGGTAGCCACATTCGTTTTTGCTTCTGAAATAATTGGTTGAAAAGAAAGAAGCAAACTGAACAAGATAAAACCGATGACCGTCATATTTATAAATTTTTTCGTACTCATTGCCCCTCAAGTCTCCCTTCCTCATTTTTATTAACAATTACATGCGTAAATCGTTCACCGTTTAAATCGACATCAAACGCTTGCCCAAAACCTACAACGTAACGTCCCTCCATCGGGGTAAGTTGAAAAAGCGAAAAATCAATACTTCGCAATAAACGAATCATCGGTTTGCCGTGAATGTCCTCAAACTTAGCAAAAATATGATCATTTCCGTTGTTGCCAATGTTCGTTCGTTTGCATGTAAATCGAACGCGCTCTCGTGCAAACAAGTTGGTTGATGTTGCTTCATCGGCAATCAACAATACCGAAACTCGCTCATTACGTTCAATATATTGAAAATGTTCAGCCGTTCGGCTAATCAAAATGTAAAAATGACTTTCGTCTATCACAAAGGGGGCATAACTAATAAACGGCTCACCACGTTCATCTATTGTACTGATCATCATTGTTTTACATTGTTTCACAAACTGCACATAGCGCTCTCTTTTTTTCTCTTCCAATGTTTTCTCACCTTTTCTACGTTAAACATGGAATGTGACACGTTTTTCGGATAGGAATGAAAAATGGTTTATCCCCTTCATAACGGATGTCGACATCAATACCGAATATATCTTGAAACATTTGTTTGCAAATCACACATTGTGTGCGATCATCATATTGAATCTTCCCGTCTTTCATTACAATCATTCGATCGCTGTATTGTGCCGCTTGATTAATGTCATGTAAAACCATAACGACTGTCATGCCTAATTGGTGATTCAACATTTGAATGAGTTCCATCACTTCTAATTGATGGGAAATATCTAAATATGTTGTCGGTTCATCAAGCAATAACACTTCAGGCCGTTGTGCCAACGCCATCGCAATCCATGCACGTTGACGCTCCCCACCAGACAAAGAGTGTAAAAATCGATATTCATACGATTGCAAATTTGTCATTTCTAATGCCCAACGAATCACTTTTTCATCTTCTTCGTTTAACGATTGAAACCAACCTTTATGAGGGTTTCTACCAAACTCAATAAGTTCTCGAACCGTCATATCTAATTGATGATTGTTCGTTTGGGGCAACATCGCCATTTTTTTAGCGATCGCCTTACGACTTAACGTATGAATTTCACTTCCGTCCAATAAAACGGTCCCACCAATTGGCTTTAACACATGCGAAAGGAGACGAAGGAGCGTCGATTTTCCTGAACCGTTTGGTCCGATCAGGCTGACAATTTCTCCTTTTTGAATGTCAATATGAACATCTTCAATACAAAAATGATCCGAATGTTGATATGTGATATGTTTAGCCGAAAGCACGCACATTCCCCCTTTTATGGAGAATATATAAGAAAAACGGTCCACCTAAAAACGAAAGCAATAACCCAACCGGCAATTCAATTGGATCAAACCAACTGCGCGCAATCGTATCAGCAAACACAAGAAACGCCCCGCCCCCTAGTGCTGATAACGGTAATACAAAACGATCATCGCTTCCAACAATAAGTCGAATCATGTGTGGAACGACAAGACCTATGAAACCAATTAATCCAGAAACACTGACCGCAATACCTGTTAAAAACGTACTAATGACAATTAAAAAGAAACGGGAACGTTCGACATGATGTCCTAACAGTTTCGCCATTTCATCTCCCAAATGGAGAATGCGAATGTGCCGAATAGCAAGAATCGACAAAATCAATCCTGGGATGCTATAAAGCGCTAACAACTTTGCCTGCTCCATCGTCGCCCCTGAAATGACGCCTGCCATCCAAGGAAGAACCGCTTGCACACGATCGCTATACAACAACATAATCGCACTCATCGTCGCACCAATAATGGCGTTAATGGCAACACCGACTAAAATAATTCTTGCAATGGATGAACCACCTTGCCATGCTAAAGCGTAAATAAGCATCGCTGTGACAAATCCTCCGATAAACGCTGCAAACGGCAACAAAATGATATATTGCGGCAGTACAATTGTAATAATGACCGCCATTAATGCCGCCCCTGACGATACACCGATAATGCCAGGGTCAGCAAGCGGATTTTTCATTACCCCTTGCATAATCGTTCCAGAAATAGCTAAACACATGCCTACAATTAAGCCAACGATCGTTCTAGGCAACCGTAAGTCCCATACGATCGTATAAAACATCGAATCTTTTTCTCCCGCAAGCCCTTCCCAAACTTCATGCAATTGCAACTTCACACTTCCTGTGATGATCGAATATAAACATACGAATACAATGGAGATGAGAAGAAAAACCAACGTCCATATTCTTCTTTGCGCATAAGGATGCTTTCTTTTCTGTATTTCACTAAGAGATGTTTCCATCATGTGATCCCTCATCTATTACTTTTTCATTTTCGCTCGCACTTTTAATAACTCTTTATTCATATGATCTAATGCGTTTGTGATTTTCACTCCAGGGCTCGCAGCAAACAGTTCACTTGGTAAAAAGATGACGTTTTTATTTTTCACCGCTTTCAAGTTACGCCATGAACTTGTTGACATTAACTTAATCATTGCTTTTTTTGTTTCAGCATGGTTCGCATGTGTAATGATGAAAATCACATCTGGATTGCTCGCGATAATGCGTTCCGTACTTAAATTAGCGTATCCGGGATAGTCTTTCAGTTGCGAAAAGCTTGCTGCAATATTTTCTCCACCAGCTTTCGCTAATACATCACCGGAAAATGATGTCGGTAAGGCGACAAGCGAACTAGCTCCTGAACCGAATAAAATAACCGCACGTACTTTCGTTTTCGTTTTATTATATTTTTTTACTTTGCTATCAATCTTTCCAACTAACACTTTCGCTTTCTGTGCTTTGTTAAACAATTTTCCTAGTAATGTTATGGACGATTTAATATCATTCACAGAACTCCCGGAAGTGATAACGACTTTCAATCCCAATGATTGCGCTTTTTGAATATGCCCTAAAAAAGATGTTCCTGCAATCACTACATCCGGCTGTAAACTAACGATTTTTTCGAAGTTTGGTTGATGAATGTTTCCTACTTGCGGAACAGATTGTAAACTTGCATCCACAGGTGTAGCAGAAGTCGGTCGCCCTACGACTTGTACACCGAGCGCTTGAAGCGTATGTAAATCCCCCGGACTTAATACAACAACACGTTGTGGTGTACGATCAAACGTCACTGTTCGCCCAGCTGAATCTTTAATGGTTAGCCCGCTCGATGCTTCAGCCGTCCCACCGTTGAAACCAAACAACCCGACAAGCAAACATAAAGACAGGACATAAGAAAATAATTTCCTCATTTCCCTTTCTCCTTTCTAATGATTATCATTATCATTTACGAATAATATGATAATCGATATTGATAATCTTTGTCAATTAGTTTTTCGCATATAAAAGTTATAAACGATAGAAACGTATCCAAAATAAAAAACGACCGCCAACGCAGTCGTTTTCCTCTTTACTAAGTATGGAGACGGTGGGAGTCGAACCCACGTCCAGAGATATCGCCACTTAAGCGTCTACGAGCGTAGTCGGTATATTTCGCTTTCGCCGCTTCTTCCGCCTACCGACAGGCATCCGAGCAGCTAGTCTGATTGATCTCTTCCCTCGTCCTCAGACGGCGGACTTAGGCGTAGCCCACTTGTTATGAACCCCTAGGCCGCCACATGGGCGATGGCGGTAGGAGCTAGCCGCATAAATTAAGCAGCTAAAGCGTAGTTTTCTTTGCCAGTTATCTTTAAGTGACGTTTTTACGAGGACGATCCCCTCGGCTCGCAGCTTAAGCTCGATCTACCCCTGTCGAATCCGTAACGTCCCCGTATAAGAGAAACGTACGAAGGAAGCTTAAGCTTTTATAACTGGCTGACATCATTTATTATAGCACATTCCCGCTCATTTGCAATTGTAACTTCTTGGATTATTTTTGACGTTCACGAAATGCACGTTCTACTTCACGTTGCGCTTCTTTCTTTTTCATATCTTCCCGTTTGTCGTATTTTTTCTTTCCTTTTCCGACCCCTAACAACAATTTCGCAAAGCCATCTTTCATGTATAGTTTTAACGGCACAAGCGTATAGCCTTGCTCTTTCGTATAACCGATAAGCTTATTAATTTCGCGACGGTGAAGCAATAATTTGCGCGTCCGCAACGGATCGTGATTGTAGCGATTGCCTTGTTCGTACGGACTAATATGCATATTATGCAAAAACACTTCGCCTTTTTCCACTTTTGCGAATGAATCTTTTAAATTCACTTTTCCAGCGCGAATCGATTTAATTTCCGTTCCTTGCAACACAAGTCCTGCTTCGTACGTTTCTTCGATAAAATAATCGTGATGCGCTTTTTTATTTTGAGCAATGAGCTTTCCTTCCCCTTTTGGCATTTGTTTCCCTCCCTTCAGACAACGAATATTTTAACAAAAATGATAAGAAAGGAAAAGCCTCTACTGACGAGGCTTTTCTTATCGTTTTTTCTTTTTCTTCTTTTTCATGTTTGGTATATCTTCATAAAACTTTTTCTTTTTCTTCGTTTTTTTCGTTGGCCATGGCTCTTCTTCTTTTTTCTTTCTCCGTTTTCCTTCAATGACAACAGGAGCTGCTTTTGGTTGTTTGTTTTTCCGACCTTTCATGCCGACAATTTCAAAGTCGACGATGCGCTCCTCTTTATTCACATGAATGACGCGCACCGTAATTTGATCGCCAATGCGATATACTTTCCCCGTTCGCTCACCAATCATCGCATAATGTTGCTCGTCGTAATGATAATAATCATCTGTTAAATAGCTGACGTGCACAAGTCCTTCGACTGTATTCGGCAGTTCGACAAACAAACCAAAATTCGTGACGGAACTAATAATGCCGTCAAACTCCATGCCGATTTTATCTTCCATAAACTCGGTTTTCTTCAAGTCATCTGTCTCACGCTCTGCTTCGACGGCACGGCGCTCCATATTCGACGTATGTTCCGCAATTTCCGGAAGCTTCTCCGCCCATTTTTGTTGCGTTTGCTCGTCGATTTGCCCATGAATTAAATATGTGCGAATAAGACGATGGACGATTAAGTCTGGGTAGCGACGAATCGGCGACGTAAAATGCGTATAAAATTCCGTTGATAGTCCGTAGTGCCCGAGGCTTTCGGCGTCGTAGCGCGCTTGCTTCATCGAGCGAAGCATAACGGTCGAAACGACCATTTCTTCCGGCTCGCCACGCACCGCTTCTAACACTTCTTGTAAGGCACGAGGATGAATTTGGTTTCCTGTTCCTTTGACAATATAGCCGAAATTCGTAATAAACTCTAAAAAGCGCTGCAATTTTTCAGGCTTCGGATCTTCATGCACACGGTAAATAAACGGCACGTTCATCCAATGGAAATGTTCAGCAATCGTTTCATTTGCCGCAAGCATAAATTCCTCGATTAATCGCTCCGCAACAGAACGCTCACGCAACACGACGTCATACGGCTTGCCGTTTTCATCGACGAGCACTTTCGCTTCTTTAAAGTCAAAATCAATGGCACCGCGTTTCATGCGCTTGTTTCGTAAAATATCGGCTAACTCTGCCATTAACTCAAACATCGGCACAAGCGGAGCGTACTTTTCTCGAAGCGCCTCGTCTTTATCAACGAGAATGCGGTTCACATCGGAATACGTCATTCTCTCTGTCGTGCGAATGACACTTTGGAAAATTTCATGTTGAACGACTTCGCCACGATCGTTAATTTCCATCTCGCACGATAACGTTAACCGATCGACTTTCGGATTTAATGAACAAATACCGTTTGACAGTCGATGCGGAATCATCGGAATGACGCGATCTACTAAATAAACGCTCGTTCCACGCTCGTATGCTTCACGGTCAATCGGTGATCCTTCGGTGACGTAATGGCTTACATCCGCAATATGAACGCCGAGTTTGTAGTTTCCGTTTTCTAATTTCGTCACCGTCACCGCATCGTCTAAGTCTTTTGCATCTTCCCCGTCGATCGTGACAATCATCTCATTGCGCAAGTCACGGCGATCTTTTATCTCCTCTTCAGAAATCGTATCAGGAATGCTGTTCGCATGTTCAAGGACGTCTTCAGGGAATTGAAGCGGCAATCCATGTTTATGAATAATGGATAAAATATCGACCCCAGGATCGTTTTTATGTCCTAAAATTTTAATAACTTCTCCTTCTGCGCTTATGCGTCCTTCCGGATACGTCGTGAGGCGGACGACAACTTTATGCCCCTCCACTGCGCCGTTTGCGGCATGTTTCGGAATAAAAATATCGTTCACAATCTTTTTATCGTCTGGAATGACAAAGCCGAAGTTTTTACTTTCTGTATACGTGCCGACAACTTCTGTAATGCCACGCTCAATAATGCGGACAATCGTTCCTTCTTGACGCGCCCCCGTTGCTTGTCCGTTTACACGCACGAGAACGGTATCACCGTGCATCGCATTTTTCAGCTCTGATGGTGGAATAAAAATATCGTCAAGCGTTGGATCTTCTGGAACGACAAACGCAAATCCTTTCGCATGACCTGTCACTTTCCCACGAATTAAGTTCATTTTTTCAGGTAGCCCGTAGCGATTGCTTCTTGTTCGAACGATCAACCCTTCTTCTTCTAACGCCACAAGTGTTTTAACAAGCTCTTTAAACTCCGCGGCGTCTGTAATATGAAACGCTTCTTCTAATTCTTGAACCGTAAGCGGTTTATACGCTTCATCACGCATAAATGCTAATAATTTTTCCTTCATTTACTTCCTCCTTTCGAGGATTACCAATCTAATGATTCTAAAAATGTATAAATGTCTTCGTGAAGCTGTTCTTTTTCTTTATCAAGCGTAATGACGTGTCCTGACTCCTCATACCATTTGATTTGTTTTACGGGAGATTCGACGCCGTTATAAATAATATTTGCACTATCTGGGTTAATCATGTCATCATGACGCGCTTGCACAACAAAAACAGGGGCATAAATATAATCAAGATGATCGCGCACATCGGCGATCAGTTGTTGTAGTGCTTTCAGCGTTTTCATCGGCGTTTTCGCAAACTCGGTCATTTCTTGCTCGATTTGCTCCTCGCTTTTTCCTTCCCGCTTTTTATATTCGCGGGCGTACGCTAAAACTCCTTCATACATCGTCTGCTCGCTTTTAATATACATCGGGGCGCACATCGGCACGATGCCCACGACAGGAACAGTATAGCCAAGTTTTAACGAAAACACACCGCCAAGTGACAATCCAACGACAGCGATTTTTTCATAGGTTTGTTTTAAATATTCATAAGCGTTCATCACATCTTGCCACCAATCTTCTGGACCGGTATGAACGAGCTCTTCTGGCGGCACACCATGTCCTTTGTAAATTGGGGCATGACACGTATATCCTTTCGCTTGTAAAAAACGACCGAGCATGCGCACGTCGGCAGAGTTTCCTGTAAATCCGTGCAATAACAATACTGCCCGTTCACCTGCTTCAAACGTAAACGGTTGTGGTGCAACTAGCTTCACAACAATTCCTCCCTTCTCCATGAAAAAAGCGATCCGCATCGCTGGACCGCTGTTACAGTTCAAAATAAGTGACAGCTACTGTTAATACGAAAAACAACACGGCAAGAACAACAGTCACACGGTGCAACACCGCATCAATCCCGCGTGCTTTCTGTTTACCGAACAATTGTTCAGCCCCGCCTGTAATCGCACCCGAAAGCCCCGCGCTTCGACCGGATTGCAATAAAACAACCGCAATCATTCCGATCGAAACAATAACAAGCAACGTAACAAGAAACGTATGCATACTTTACACCTCCAACGACGCACATCAATCACAATAGTTTTATTTTAACATAACAACATTCATTTGTACAACGAGCAACAAGGATGCCTACGTGAGGCATCCTTGTTTATACACTTACTTCTTCAAGTTGTAGAATGTTTTCATTCCTTCGTATACCGCTGTTTCGCCTAATTGGTCTTCAATGCGAAGCAATTGGTTGTATTTTTCCACGCGGTCATTTCTTCCTTTTTTATCCATAAATATAACAAAAGTAACTCCTGTGTCCAGCTTACATTTTATTTCTTATTTCACGCTCTAGTTCCTCAATCTCCAACTTCCATTTATCACGTGTACTGTACAGTACTTCACATATAAAACTTGAAAAAGAACTCTTATTTTTGGATATCTCCTGTTCTAATTTTATTAAATCTTGTTTTAGTCTTCTAACTGCTTCCTTTTTTTCTTCGATTGATAAGTATTCATAAATTTTTCTCATTTTTATCTCCCCATGTCATTTTGATGAAACATAAAAATTAAAGAACTAACCAAGTAATCGTTCTTGCAATAGCATCAGCGATAGGTAACGAATATGTACCAGGTACCCCTGCTACCATTAATAAAGAGTTTAACTTATTTTTAATTGTGATTTGAGCCAAATCACTCGCATCATCAACCCAATTTTCGAGATCATCTAGTGATTTCACTACTTTGTCTTTATTATTCTCAAAGTATTTTGCTGTGTCTTTATCAAGCCACTTGAGTATATAGTTTAAAACGTCTCCTCCTTTATCAGTGGCAATTTTAATAATTTTAATTGCTTGTTTAACTAGAAATCCTTTTATCCCATAAGAATGTACATCCTGTTGAGTAATTTGTGATTTTTGAGTAATTGGTATAGTTATTGAATACATATCGGAGGATTCTTCTTTTAGCAGAATAGTCGAGCGATTAGTCATTGCATTTACTGAATCGACATACATCATAAAAACAACTAAAAAACAAAAAAATCCAGTCAAAATCAAGCTACATATTTTCCTCCTCATTTTGACTATCTCACACCCCTAATACATTTTTTTACAAACCGATTATATTAGGGCTTATTTTTATTTGTCAATATGTTTTCTTCGACATACTTCTTTTAAATTTGACATAATAAACAAAAGGATGCCCACGTGAGGCATCCTTGTTTGCGTTTTTACTTCTTCAAGTTGTAGAACGTTTTTACTCCATCGTATACCGCTGTTTCGCCTAATTGGTCTTCAATGCGAAGCAATTGGTTGTATTTCGCCACGCGGTCTGTGCGTGAAGGGGCACCTGTTTTAATTTGACCCGCGTTTGTTGCGACCGCGATGTCAGCGATGGTGCTATCTTCTGTTTCACCAGAACGGTGAGAAATAACCGCTGTATAGCCTGCGCGTTTTGCCATTTCAATCGCTTCAAACGTTTCTGTTAACGTACCGATTTGGTTCACTTTAATTAAGATCGAGTTCCCTACACCTTGTTCAATACCTTGCGCTAATTTTTTCGTATTTGTTACGAATAAGTCGTCACCAACAAGTTGTACTTTTTTGCCAAGGCGCTCTGTTAATAACTTATGACCAGCCCAGTCGTTTTCATCTAAGCCGTCTTCGATCGAGATGATCGGATATTTGTTAACAAGCTCTTCATACCAAGCAACCATTTCTTCAGACGTTTTTACAACGCCTTCGCCTTCTAAATGGTATTTGCCTGTTTCTTTGTTGTAAAGTTCAGAAGAAGCAACGTCCATCGCAAGCATGACTTCTGTGCCTGGTTTGTATCCTGCTTTTTCGATCGCTTCAATAATTGTTTCAAGCGCTTCTTCATTTGATTTTAAGTTTGGTGCGAATCCACCTTCATCACCAACCGCTGTATTGTAACCTTTTGCTTTTAATACCGATTTTAAGCTATGGAAAATTTCCGCACCCATACGAAGCGCTTCACGGAAGTTTGGTGCGCCAACTGGCATAATCATAAATTCTTGAATGTCAACGTTGTTATCTGCATGCGCACCGCCATTTAAAATGTTCATCATTGGCACTGGCAACGTTTTTGCGTTAAATCCGCCTAAATATTGATATAAAGGAATACCTAAGTAATCGGCAGCTGCGCGCGCGACAGCCATCGATACGCCAAGGATGGCGTTCGCACCTAATTTTCCTTTATTTTCTGTACCATCTAAAGCGATTAATGCGCGGTCAATCGCTACTTGCTCTGTTACATCGTAGCTACCGATTAACGCTGGCGCGATCACTTCGTTTACGTTTTTCACCGCTTGTAATACACCTTTACCGAGGTAACGACCTTTGTCGCCATCGCGCAATTCAACAGCTTCGTATTCCCCTGTTGATGCTCCGCTTGGAACGAGGGCGCGTCCAAATGCACCAGATTCTGTGTATACTTCTACCTCTACTGTCGGATTGCCGCGAGAGTCTAATACTTCACGAGCATAAATGTCAATAATTGTTGGCATCGTTCATCTCTCCTTTAGTTTATTTTTGAATTAACGTTTTTCCTGTCATTTCTTTTGGTTGTTGTAAGCCGAGTAAATCGAGCATCGTTGGCGCCAAGTCGCCTAAAATACCGTCTTGGCGAAGCGTAATGCCTTTTTTCGTGACGATGACCGGCACCGGATTTGTCGTGTGCGCCGTATTTGGGCTGCCATCTGGATTTAATACTTCATCTGCATTTCCGTGGTCTGCCGTAATGATCGCAATACCGCCTTTAGCGATGATTGCATCAACAACTTTTCCTAAACATTCGTCGACCGCTTCAACTGCTTTAATTGTCGGTTCTAACATTCCAGAGTGGCCAACCATATCAGGATTTGCGTAGTTTAAAATGATCGCATCGAATTTGTCCGCTTCAATTTCTTTTAATAGCGCTTCTGTCACTTCGTATGCGCTCATTTCTGGTTTTAAGTCGTATGTTGCCACTTTTGGCGAGTCAATTAAAATGCGCTCTTCGCCAGGAAACTTTTCTTCACGACCGCCGCTCATGAAGAAAGTAACATGTGGATATTTTTCCGTTTCTGCAATACGCAATTGCTTTAACCCGTTTTGTGATAATACTTCACCGAGCGTATTATCAAGGTTCGTTGGCTTAAATGCCACGTACCCTTTTACTGTTTCACTAAAGTGTGTTAAGCATACGAAAAACAAGTTTTTCGGATGTTTCGGTCCGCGATCAAATGAACGAAAATCATCGTTCGTAAACGTATTTGAAATTTGAATCGCACGGTCAGGACGGAAGTTGTAGAAAATGACCGCATCGTTATCTTGAATCGTCGCGACTGGTGATCCATCTTCACGAACGATAACAGATGGCAAGACGAATTCGTCATAAATGCCATTTGCGTAAGAATCATCGATGCACGCAAGCGGATCACGGTATGATGGACCTTCGCCATACACCATCGCACGATACGCTTTTTCTACGCGCTCCCAACGTTTGTCGCGGTCCATGGAATAATAACGACCAGATAGCGTAGCAATTTCGCCAACGCCAATTTGTGCAATTTGTTCATTTAACTGTTGAATATACGTTTTCGCTGTTTGTGGACCGACGTCGCGTCCATCTAAAAAGCCGTGAATATACACATGTTTGACGCCTTCTTTTGCTGCTAGCTTCAAGAGAGCAAACAAATGATTAATATGGCTGTGCACGCCGCCGTCTGAAAGAAGTCCGAAAATGTGCAAATTCGTTCCATTCTTTTTCACATGATCCATCGCTGCTAAAAACGTTTCGTTGCGCTCAAATTCGCCTTCACGAATGGCGATGTTGACGCGCGTTAAGCTTTGGTACACAATGCGACCGGCCCCGATATTTAAATGGCCAACTTCCGAATTCCCCATTTGTCCTTCAGGAAGCCCAACCGCTTCACCGCACGCCGTTAACGTCGCATGTGGATATTCATTCCAATATCGATCAAAGTTTGGCTTTTTCGCTTGTGCAACCGCGTTACCAAACGTTTCTTCACGAAGAGCAAATCCGTCTAAAATAATTAATGCTACTGGTTTTTTGCTCATTTTCCTGCCTCCACGAGTTGTAAAAACGATTGTGGTTGTAAGCTTGCACCGCCAACGAGTGCACCGTCAATATGCTCTTCTGCTAAAAATGCACCGATATTTTCCGGTTTCACGCTACCACCGTATTGAATGCGCACCGCATCAGCAGCTTGTTGTGAAAATGCATTGGCAATCACTTGACGAATATAGCCGCATACGTTGTTTGCATCTTCCGCTGTAGACGATTTTCCTGTTCCAATCGCCCAAATTGGTTCATAAGCAATAACGACTTGTTTCACTTGCTCTTCTGTTAAACCAGCAAGTGCTTTTTCAACTTGTGCGCCGACCACTTCGTTTGTACGATTGCTTTCCCGTTCTTCTAACGTCTCACCGCAACAAACGATTGGTACAAGTCCATGTTTAAATGCCGCAAGCACTTTTTTATTTACTGTTTCATCTGTTTCTGCAAACATTTCACGGCGCTCTGAATGACCGATGATGACATACTCTACACCAATATGTTTTAATGCAACAGGGCTAATCTCCCCTGTAAATGCGCCTTGATCTTCAAAATGCATATTTTGCGCACCAATTTTTACATTCGTTCCTTTTGCCGCTTCTACTAAATGAGCTAAAAAGAGCGCTGGAGCACATACAACCGTATCGACTTGTTCGTTTGAAGGAACGGCATGCTTCACTTCTTCAATAAATTGAAGCGCTTCTTGTAGCGTTTTATGCATTTTCCAGTTTCCTGCAATAATCGGCTTTCGCATCGCTTTTAACCCCTTTCTTACTTATCGTTCAACGCGACGACACCTGGAAGTTGTTTTCCTTCCATAAATTCAAGCGACGCACCGCCACCTGTTGAAATGTGATCCATTTTGTCTGCAAGTCCAAATTTCTCAACTGCCGCTGCTGAATCGCCGCCACCGATGACCGTATATGTACCTTCTGCATCAGCAAGCGCTTGAGCAACTGCTTTTGTCCCTTCCGCAAACGCATCCATTTCGAATACGCCCATCGGGCCGTTCCAAATGACAAGTTTTGATTTTAAAATGACGTCGCGGTACAATTCACGTGTTTTCGGACCGATATCAAGTCCTTCCCAGTCGCTTGGAATTTCATCGATGTTCACTACTTTTTTGTTTGCATCGTTTGAGAAATCGTCCGCAACGACTGCGTCAACAGGCATATAGAAGTTCACGCCTTTTTCTTTCGCCTTTTCCATAAAAGATTTTGCAAGTTCGATTTTATCTTCCTCTAATAATGATTTTCCGATTTCGTGGCCAAGCGCTTTGACAAATGTGTAAGCTAACCCGCCACCAATAATTAAATTGTCAACTTTGTCTAATAAGTTTTCGATTACGCCGATTTTATCTTTTACTTTCGCACCACCGATAATTGCGGTGAACGGACGGTCTGGATTTGACAATGCTTTTCCTAATACTTCGATTTCTTTTTCCATTAAGAAGCCAGCCACAGCAGGTAAGTGGTGAGCGATCCCTTCCGTTGATGCATGTGCACGGTGAGCGGCACCAAACGCATCGTTAACATATACGTCAGCGAGTTCTGCAAATGCTTTCGCTAACTCTGGATCGTTTTTCTCTTCACCAGGATAGAAGCGAACATTTTCAAGCAATAACACATCGCCTTCATTCATTTGTGCAATCGCCGCTTTCACCGCATCGCCATACGCTTCATCCGTTTTTACGACGCGCTTGCCAAGCAGTTCGCTCAAACGTTCTGCCACAGCATTTAAACGCATTTCTTCAACAACTTTCCCTTTCGGACGGCCGAGATGGCTTGCTAAAATGACTTTTGCTCCTTGCTCCATCAAATATTGAATGGTTGGAAGCGCGGCGCGAATACGCGTATCGTCAGTAACGACACCGTTTTGCATTGGCACGTTAAAGTCGACGCGACAAAAGACACGTTTCCCTTTCACATCAATGTCACGAACTGTTTTTTTGTTCATGGAAAGGCCTCCTTATTCGTGTGGTACATAGAAAGGGAGTGGGGATGATCCCCGCTCCCCTTCTCGGTATTTCCAACTATTTATTATAAACCGTTTTGGGCAAACAATCCAAAAAATTATAAGCCTTTTGACGCAATGTATGCAGCAAGGTCAACAACGCGGTGAGAGTATCCTGTTTCGTTATCGTACCAAGAAAGAACTTTCACCATGCGACCTTCCATAACCATTGTTGAAAGTGCATCGATTGTTGAAGAAGCTGTTGAGCCGTTGTAGTCACGAGAAACAAGTGGCTCTTCGCTGTAAGCAAGAATACCTTTTAATTCACCTTCTGCCGCCGCTTTTAACGCTGCGTTTACTTCTTCAACTGTTACTTCTTTTTCTAGTTCAGCAACAAGGTCAACAACAGAAACGTTTGGTGTTGGTACGCGCATTGCCATACCGTTTAATTTTCCTTTTAATTCAGGCAATACAAGTGCTACGGCTTTCGCTGCACCTGTTGATGTTGGAATGATTGATTCCGCCGCTGCACGCGCACGACGCAAGTCTTTATGTGGTAAGTCAAGAATTTGTTGGTCGTTTGTATATGCGTGAACAGTTGTCATCATTCCGCGGATAATACCGAATTTTTCATGCAATACTTTTGCAAATGGCGCTAAGCAGTTTGTTGTACAAGATGCGTTTGAAATCACATGATGGTTTGCTGGGTCATATTTGTCTTGGTTTACGCCCATTACGATTGTAATGTCTTCATTTGTCGCTGGTGCAGAAATGATTACTTTTTTCGCACCTGCTTCTAAATGTTTCGCTGCATCTTCACGTTTTGTGAAGCGTCCTGTTGATTCAACAACGATGTCAACACCAAGATCGCCCCATCCTAAGTTTGCTGGGTCACGTTCTGCTTTTACGATAATTTCTTTTCCGTTTACAACGATGTTATTTCCGTTTACAGACACTTCTGCATCTAATGTGCCGTGAACAGAGTCATATTTTAAAAGATGTGCTAACGTTTTTGCATCTGTTAAGTCGTTTACTGCTACTACTTCAATTTCAGGATTTTTTAATGCTGCACGAAATACGTTGCGGCCGATACGACCAAAACCGTTAATACCAATTTTTACTACCATCGTTTTTGTCCTCCTTTGGAATTGTAAGGATATATTTTAGAGGGATGAATCATCCCGTACTAACTGTTTTGCTGCACCTTCATCTGTAATTAAGATGCACTGATTCGCCTGTTTTATATACGCTTGAATTGCTTTTGCTTTCGAAGCTCCTCCTGCAACCGCGATTACGCAAGGAACGTGGCGTACATCTTCAAGCTGAATGCCAACTGTATTTACTTTATGCACGACGTCTCCGTGCTGATTAAAGTAATACCCAAACGCTTCCGCCACCGCTTCGTTTTGTTCAATTTTTTTCATTTCTTCTGGCGGCGTTTTTCTTCGTTCCGCCATCGTTTTCGCATCGCCAATTCCGTGAATGACGATCGTTGATGATTTAATTAATTCTAGTACTTCTCGAATAGCAGGTTCTTCAATAATCGATTGATACGTTTCAGCACTTAGCTGGTCAGGAACATGTAACAAACGATAATTCCCCATCGCTTTTTCAGCCATGCGCGCACAAATCGTGTTCGCTTGGTTTGTTACATCTTCTCCAAGTCCACCGCGTGCTGGAACGAATAACACATCGCGATATTTTAGGTCGGGTGTCATCATTTCAGCAACAGCAGCAAGGGTTGTTCCACCCGTCACCGCAACAATGTCATTCCCTTTTAGCGAATGTTTTATTCGTGAGACACAAGCTCTTCCCATTTCTCTTTTCACCCAAGGAGACTGGTCGCTATCACCAGCAACGACAATGACGTCTTCGATAGGAAGCTTCTTTTTTATTTTTCTTT
This sequence comes from Anoxybacillus sp. ST70, assembly GCF_019553625.1. Taxonomy (NCBI): domain Bacteria; kingdom Bacillati; phylum Bacillota; class Bacilli; order Caryophanales; family Anoxybacillaceae; genus Anoxybacillus; species Anoxybacillus sp. ST70. The sequence goes on along the minus strand of NZ_JAHZOF010000005.1, from coordinate 158,756 downwards.
CTAATTCTTTCAGCCCTAATACTTCTCGCATCATATCTTCTAGCTGTATGAGCACATCATTTCCTTCAGCTGTAATGCTCATGCCTGCAGCTGTAATATCAAGTAAATGTTGCTCTTTTAAAAACTGCACTTCCGAACGTAAAACGCGCTCGCTAATGCCTAAGTTGAGCGACAACGTTCGTCGTCCGATCGGCTGCATTAACCGAATGTGCTGCAAAATTTCATATCGCTTTTGCATAATCACGAGAAGATCAGGCAACAATTTTCGTTGAACATCAATCCATTGTCGCATGCTCTTTTCTTCCTTCTTTACTCTCTTTTTCTTTTGTAGGACGTTTTAAGTCCCACCATGACGTATTGTGTCCCACTTTGTGTAAAAAATTCACCCCTGCTACAACTTCATTGTAACAGGAAGTGAAACATTGTTCAACTGCTTCATTTTTGTTGTAATCGCTTTCTTATGACATCTTTGTGAATGCGGCCATATGCAATCATCTCACCATCGACTTCAATGACCGGAATGATGAGATGATACTGCTCAAGCAATTGTTCGTCTTTGTAAATATCGACTTCTTCCCATTCCACTTGTAACTCTCGAAGAATCGCTTTCGCCTCATCACAAAGACAGCAATTTTCTTTCGAATATACGATCACTTTCATGTTTTTCCCCTCTTACGCATATTGCTTTCGTTTCGAAGCTGGCGGAATGTGAAGCTGTTCGCGATATTTTGCAACCGTCCGCCGTGCAACACAAATATTGTAACGTTGTTCAAGTAAATCAGCAATGTTTTGATCAGAAAGAGGTTTTTGGCTATTTTCTTGTTTAATCAGTTCAGCAATTAAACTTTTTACTTTTTCTTGCGACGCATCATCCACACCACTAGTGAAAAAGCGACGCATTTCAATTAACCCATGAGGCGTTTGCATATATTTATTTTTTACTGCGCGACTAACTGTCGATTCATGCATGTTTAATGAAGCAGCAACATCACGCATCGTGAGCGGTTTCATATGGAGTGAACCTTTTTCAAAATAATCGCGTTGCTTATCGATTAACTCGAGCGTAATTCTCTCCATCGTCGTCGCTCGTTGAGTTAAACACCGCTGAATCCACTGAAACTGCTGCCTTTTTTCTTCGATATATTTTCGAACATGCGGATCGTCCGTCTGTACTTTCCGTTCATACGCTTCATTCCATACAACCGTTGGAACGATTTCTTCATTCATCGTCACCGTCCATGTTCCGTTATCGTATGAAACGATGACATCCGGTACAATATACGTCATTTGCTCATCATTATATAAACTTCCTGGACGTGGATGAAGCGTGCGAATCAGTTCCCACACTCGTTGTAAATCGCTTAATTCCACACCTAGTTTCGCTTTTATTTCTTTCCACTTTTTATTAACAAACGGTTCAAAATACTCCGTGACAATGGTCTCCGCTAACTCATCCCTTTCTGGAAGACGAATGAGTTGTAAATATAAACAATGTGACAAATTTTCCGCTCCTACTCCCGCTGGATCAAGTGAACGTAACATATGCAGAGCATTTGACACAACCGTTTCTTCCAATTGAAGATGGCAAGCCGCCTCCGCAATCGTCGTATGCAAATAACCCCATTCATCAAGCGAAGCAATGAAATAATCGAGCGCTTTTTTATGCTCACGAGATAGGCGCATCCCAACAAGTTGGGCATGCAAGTGGGAAGCAAGCGAGCGATTAAAAGCGCTTACATTTTCAATATAATTCATCCGATCTGTTTGTTCACGCCGCCTATGAGTCGTCCGTTTTCGCTCTCGCAGCTCAATAAATGGATTTTCAAGCGCTTGTTCGTGTAAAAGCGATTGCAATTCTACCGTTGAATATTGCAACAATTCAATCGCTTGGACAAGCTCTTTTGTCAACGCAACTTTTAGCTCTTGCCTTTGCGTTAATTGCATCTCCATTCATGCCATCTCCCTTCATCCTCATTTTATCATCTCGATCAGAAAGAGACGATAAAAACTTGTTGGATGTTTTTTCTACTATGCATATGCATTGAAGGCATGTTATCATTCTTATAGAACAAGCGAGCAAGCCTCGCAAAATTTATCCATTCGTCCGGTGTGGCTCACCGGACTTTGTTTTTATGTCAAAAAACCCTGCTTGCCACGCAAGCAGGGTTTCATAACGCCCTCGGCAGGATTCGAACCCACGCTAAGAGAACCGGAATCTCTCGTGCTATCCACTACACTACGAGGGCATAAAGATAAATGCACTTACCATTATAGTGAAGAAGAAAAAAAAATGCAATAGCCATGACGTTTAAAATTTCGGAAAGCGGAAACGATGAAAGAAGGGATGATGAACCAAAAACACGAATACATATAAGCAAAAGGGATTTCATTTGACCTTTATTGACCTTTTTTGTATGATAAAAGTACATAAAAAAACGAATGATCGGAGGAGGAAGAGTATGAACTTAATTCCTACAGTTATTGAACAAACGAGCCGCGGGGAGCGCGCCTATGACATTTACTCCCGTTTATTAAAAGACCGCATCATTATTTTAGGAAGCCCAATTGACGATCATGTTGCCAACTCGATCGTTTCTCAGCTTTTATTTTTAGCAGCTGAAGATCCTGAGAAAGACATTTCTCTTTACATTAACAGCCCTGGTGGATCGATTACAGCGGGCATGGCGATTTACGATACGATGCAATTTATTAAGCCAGACGTATCGACCATTTGTATCGGTATGGCGGCTTCCATGGGTGCATTTTTACTTGCAGCAGGTGCCAAAGGAAAACGTTTCGCATTGCCAAATAGTGAAATTATGATTCACCAGCCGCTTGGTGGCGCACAAGGTCAAGCGACAGAAATCGAAATTGCGGCAAAACGCATTTTATTCTTACGTGATAAATTAAACCGCATTTTGTCTGAAAATACAGGACAACCGATCGAAGTCATTGAGCGCGACACAGACCGCGACAACTTTATGACAGCAGAAAAAGCAAAAGAGTACGGTTTAATTGACCGCGTATTAACACGCGTTGACGAAAAATAAAAAAGGCGGCATGCCCGCCTTTTTTTATTATGCTTCTTGTTCAACATAGTGCACAAGCTTGTTTAACGCTTCTTGTTCATCGGATCCATCCGCATAAATCGTAATGACCGCCCCTGTATGAATCGCTAAACTCATAACACCCATAATACTTTTTGCATTTACTTTTTTTCCGTCTTTTTCGATATAAACGTCAGCTGAAAAGCGGTTCGCTTCTTGAACAAACAACGCGGCTGGGCGCGCTTGTAATCCTGTTTTTAGGCGTACTTCCACTTGTTTTTCTACCATCATGTATTCCTCCTATAATTTTATAAAGATTTATGAAAATCAATTGGCTGACCGGCGCGAAGCCGTTCTGCAATTTCATCTAATTTGCGCAGACGATGGTTAATACCAGATTTGCTAATTTTTCCTCCCGTAACCATTTCCCCAAGTTCTTTTAATGTTACATCTTGATATTCCATGCGCAATTTTGCAATTTCACGAAGTTTTTCTGGCAGTTGATCAAGTCCAATCGTTTCGTCAATATAACGAATGTTTTCAACTTGGCGTAACGCTGCGCCAATCGTTTTGTTTAAGTTCGCCGTTTCGCAATTGACAAGACGATTGACAGAATTGCGCATGTCGCGGACGATGCGCACATCCTCAAATCGCAGTAACGCTTGATGTGCTCCGATAACGCTTAAAAACTCGGCAATTTTCTCCGCTTCTTTTAAATACGTAATAAATCCTTTTTTTCTTTCTAATGTGCGGGCATGTAAATGAAAAGCCGTGTTCATCAGTTCACAAAGCGATTCGTTATGCTCACGATACAATGAAAAGATTTCTAAATGATAAGACGATGTTTCCGGATTGTTGACGGATCCCCCTGCTAAAAAGGCACCACGCAAATACGAGCGCTTGCAACATTTTTTTTGCACAAGCTCTGGTGAAATGGAACGGACGAAAGAAAATCCTTCTTCCATAATTTTTAAATCTGACAATAACTCATGCGTCCCTTCTACCACGCGTACAATATACACGTTGTTTTTCTTCAGGCGCATCTTTTTACGAACAAGTAGTTCGACCGCTACGTCGTACCCTTTTTTTAATAACGTATAAATTCGCCTTGCAATCGCGGCATTTTCCGTTTGAATATTTAACAATAAACGGCGATTGGAAAACGAAATCGAACCGTTCATTCGAATTAAGGCGGACAATTCCGCTTTTAAACAACACGTTTTTACTTCGATATTCGTCAATTCTTTTTTTGTTTCCGATGCAAACGACAACAATCTCACCTCCTATGAATATGTGCCGTGCGAAGGAGGTGCAAGGAGCGAAACGAGCAACGCCGCTACTTTTTTTGTATCGTGACGCACCGTTCCATCTCGCTCATCGATGATCGCATCACAAATGACTTGTAAACCGAGCGCCTCTAACTTTTCCGTATCACAAACGACTGGTGCAGCCCATTCTTTTGCATACCGTTCTTTTGTTTCTGGCAAAATCGGCGCATCGTTTACAATGATTGCATCTAAAAATGCACACGCCATATGATCATACAGCGCTTTCACATGATCGCTCGCCGTATAGTTTAACGTTTCTCCTGCTTGGGTCATGACGTTGCATATATATACTTTTTTCGCTTTTGATTGACATACCTCTTCGCCAATTTTAGGAACGAGTAAGTTCGGTAAAATGCTTGTATACAAACTCCCGGGACCGATGACAATTAAATCAGCCGACCGCAATTCCATAATCGTTTCTTCGAGCGGTTCAATATTTGCGGGAGTTAAAAATACACGTTTTATTTTTTTTCCGGAATACGGAATTTTCGACTCCCCTGATACAATCGTCCCATCTTCCATTTCCGCATGCAACACAACGCTTTCATTCGCTGCTGGCAACACTTTTCCGCGCACATTTAACACTTTCCCCATTTCACGAACTGCATGCACAAAATCGCCCGTAATAGACGTCATCGCCGCTAAAATTAAATTACCGAGCGAATGACCTGATAACCCATTTCCGTTTTCAAAACGATGTTGAAACAGTTCAACGATGAGTGGCTCCACATCAGAAAGCGCAGCAAGCACATTTCGAATATCTCCAGGCGGGGGCATATCGAGTTCGTCGCGCAATCTTCCCGAGCTTCCGCCGTCATCTGCAACGGTCACGATCGCTGTTAAATCGACATTATATTGCTTTAACCCACGAAGCAACACAGGGAGACCTGTTCCCCCACCAATGACAACAATTTTTTTCATCGGTGCGTATCCTTTCTTTTTGCAATATCTCGATGTGACACGTGCGTTGTATATTCGTCTGCAAAATGGCGCGCGATATACTCCGCTAACGTAACAGAACGATGCTGTCCACCTGTACATCCGATGGCAATCACCACTTGGCTTTTTCCTTCTCGTTTATAGTGCGGGAGCATAAACGCCAGCAAATCTGTTATTTTTTCAATAAATTTTTGCGTTTCCGTCCACTTTAATACGTAAGATGACACTTCTTCATCTAATCCTGTTTTTGGGCGCATATGTTCAATGTAGTGCGGATTTGGTAAGAAGCGGACATCAAAAACGAGATCAGCATCAATCGGTAGACCGTATTTAAACCCGAATGAAACGACATTGACAGAAAAAGTGGTCGTTGCTGGCGTTGCAAATGTTTGAACAATTTTTTCACGCAGCTCTCGCGGTTTTAAGCTGGACGTATCAATAATCATTTGTGCGCGCCCTTTTAATTCTTCAAGCAACTCGCGCTCCAACTTAATCCCTTCAAGCGGCAACCCGCTTGGCGCAAGCGGATGAGAACGGCGCGTTTCTTTATAGCGGCTGACGAGCGTCGCATCGCTTGCATCTAAAAATAAAATTTGTGGGGTTACCCATGATGTTTCCGCTAAATCATCCAACGCCGCAAAAAGACGGTCAAAAAAGTCACGGCTCCGCAAATCCATGACGAGTGCAATTTTATTCATTTTATTTCCTGATTCTCGAATTAATTCAAGAAACTTCGGCAACAATGTCGGCGGTAAATTATCGACACAAAAATAACCTAAGTCTTCAAAACTTTGGATAGCTACCGTTTTTCCTGCCCCCGACATCCCTGTAATAATAACCATTTGAACATGTGCTGAACCTGTGCTCATCTTCCTCTCCCCTTTCTTTAACTCGGATCCAGTCGGTAAGACAACAGCTCAAATTCCTCTGTATACGTAAACGTGCCGTACATAATTCCTGTTCCTTTAATGACATAATCAATAATATGGTAATCGCCCGGCGCCATCGGAAGCGTTGGAATGTGCTCAATTGGATGCCAAGCAAGTTCCCCTTCTTCACATTGTAATACGTTTTCACCATCAAAATGTTCCGCAAAAAATGTGAACATCATCCACTCCGAAACGACTTCTTCTCCTCGTTTCATGACAAATGTAAATACCCCTTTTAATTGCGGGTTTTTAATATAAATGCCTGTTTCCTCGCGATATTCGCGCACACAAGCTTCTCGTACTGATTCTCCTTGCTCCATTTTTCCACCCGGCGCCACCCACCAGCCACGCCGAGGCTTTTTCAACAATAGAACGTGTCCGTCTTTCACTAATACGCAGTTCGTTACTCGTTGCAACGTCCGTTCACCTCAATAATGAATATGTTTTTTTCATTATACTATTTCTTACAAACGGTCACAAAGTATAAATTTTGAAACGTTTTCATCACATAAAAAAGAAAGCACGGGACAAAAGCCCGTGCCAACAAGTGTATATAAAAAGGGGGTCAATTACTTACTTTTATCATACTCTTTTATTGTTTCAAGCGTGTTACAGTTCAATTAAAGCAACATTACGTTTTTATTACTTAATGTTAAGCTTTTCCTTCAGTTCTTCTACGTAATGTTGTGCGCTTTGTGCCGCAATACTTCCGTCTCCTGTTGCCGTAACAATTTGACGAAGCGACTTTTCACGAACATCCCCCGCTGCAAAAATGCCAGGCACTTTTGTTTCCATCAATTCGTTCGTTTCAATGTAGCCATTTTCATTCGTAATGCCGAGCGACGCAAACGGCTTTGTTAATGGCACCATACCGATGTAAATAAACACTCCATCACATGGAAACTCACGCTCTTCCCCTGTTTGCGTATGAACGAGCGTCACGCTGCCGACACGACCATCTTTTTCGTTAATTTGCTTTACTGTATGATTCCAAATGAAATCAATTTTTTCATTTGCAAACGCCCGTTGCTGTAAAATTTTTTGTGCACGCAACTGGTCGCGGCGATGAACGATCGTCACTTTGCTTGCGAAGCGTGTTAAATATACGCCTTCTTCTACTGCCGAGTCTCCACCGCCAACGACGACAAGCTCTTTTCCTTTGAAAAACGCTCCGTCACATACTGCACAATATGAAACGCCGCGTCCCCCTAATTCTTTTTCACCAGGAACGCCAAGCTTTTTATACTCCGCTCCTGTCGCAATAATAATCGCACGCGCTTTATATTGTTGGTTGCTTGTTACAACCGTTTTATATTGTTCGCCATCAATCACTTCTTTCACATCGCCGTATGCATATTCAGCGCCGAATTTTTTCGCATGTTCAAACATTTTTGTCGCCAATTCCGGTCCAAGAATATGGTCATAACCTGGATAGTTTTCTACTTCTTCTGTATTTGCCATTTGACCACCAGGAACTCCGCGCTCAAGCATAAGCGTCGATAAATTCGCCCGCGATGTGTATACCGCTGCCGTCATTCCTGCTGGACCTGCACCGATAATAATGACATCATAAATTTTTTCTTGTGACACGTTTCTTCCACCCTTTCTGCATGGCTTCTCCATTTTATCGTTTCCATATTTCTATCGTAATACAACAAAACAAAAGGGTCTATTAACTTGCTCATTCGTGCCACTTCTGTTTAATCACTTTCACATACTTTCCGATCGTTGCGACGGACACCCCATAACGTTCTGCCATCATTCGCTGCGTCACACACTCACCACGATGTTTACGAAACATATATTCAAACGCCGCCGCCCACGCTTCGTGATTAGAAAACGAATCAATTTCCTTCATTGTCTCAACGAAGAAAGAAAACCAAGCAATATATAAAGGCTCATATTCAAAACCGTTATGTTGAACAAGTAACGTGACAATGCGGTGCGCATCTACCATAGGCTTTTGGCGGTCATGATCATATACGTAATCGCTCCACTGTTGTAAAAGCGGATGAGACCACGCTTGCTTTGGAAACGGACAATCGTCTGCTATAAACGATTTGCTAATTAAATATAGCGCATAAAATGAAGAAGCCACATCTTGCTTTTCAAATAAAGATTGAATATGTTCAATCGTCTGTTCACGATAGCGCCACGGCTCGCTTCCTCTTTTATCTGGATGAAGCGCAATTAATTTTTGCCACATCGACTCCGCTAACGTGCGATATCCCATATGATATGCAGCATATGCATACCAATAATAAAACGGTGCATCTCCTTCAAAGCCGCGCCGTTGCAATTGACGGAACCATTGAAACGCTAAATCATAGCGTCCGACAATTGCAAACGTCACTCCAAGCTTGTAACGATGCTCGAGTGAAATCGGATATACTCCTTGCAACGACTGGGTAAGTGAAAACAATCGCTCTTGCTCTTGTAAATAATACGAAAACACCGCATCGTTGCAAAGGGCATGCAAATTGCCTGGATTTTGTTGCAAAATGTATGCGATCGTTTGTCTTGCTTTTTCGACATTCCCTTGATAAAAATAAGCGAGCGCTAAATTGTTATAAGCAGCCCAATTTTCTGGATGTTGTTCAATCATTTCTTCAAACAAAGCAATCGCTTCCTGAAATTCACCTTTTTCAAGCAACGCGCGAGCTCGTTCTTGTTTCATTAACATCTCATCGTAATTGATCCACTCATCGTCATCTTGTTCAATCGTTAAAATATCTAATAAATCGAGCGTATATTCCGCAAACTCCCCATCTGGCTCGCGTTCCATATACTGTTCAGCATACTTCGCCGCCTCGCCAAATAACCCTAAGTGGGCATAGTTGTTTGCTAAAAAATAAAAACATTCCGTTAAATGACTATCATGTTCAATAACGCGCAATAACCATTCGTTCGATTGCGCATATTCCCCCAATTCTGACAATACAATCGCCAATTGGCACGCAAATGTGCTTTGTTCTGGTTCAAGTTGCACCGCCCGTTGCAAATATGCTTTCGCTTTATGCAAATCCCGGCGACGATAACATGTTAATCCTTTATTAAAAAAGTACGTACCGTCTTGAATAAACGGAATGACTTTTCCGACACGTTTTTGCAAATGTTTTTCCATCGAACCCTCCATGTTGATTTCTTTCACCGAAAGAAAGTATACCACATTTTCGCTTCAGAACAACATGGATGGGGAAAAAAGGATCAGCGATGACGCTCCGCTAATACAGAAAGCACATCATCGAGCGATACGCGCTGCTCACGCAACAAAACGAGCAAATGATATAATAAATCGGCTACTTCCCATCGCAGTTCTTCTTTTGAACGATTTTTTGCTGCAATAATGACTTCTGCGGATTCTTCTCCAACTTTTTTTGCGATCTTATCAATTCCCTTTTCAAATAAATATGTTGTATACGATCCTTCTGGACGTTTCGCTTCACGCTCCGCAATGACCGATTCTAACACATTTAGCACCGCAAAACGATCTGGTTTAACAACAGGCTTTTCACCTTGCAACCGATGATGAAAACAAGAGTACTCTCCTGTGTGGCATGCCGGTCCTTTCGGCTCAACAAGAATAAGAAGCGCATCTGCATCACAGTCGTAGCGAATATCAACAACTTTTTGTACGTTTCCGGACGTTTCTCCTTTATGCCATAACTCTTGCCGCGAGCGGCTGTAAAACCATGTTTCTTTCGTTTCTAACGTTTTTTGTAACGATTGCTCGTTCATATATGCTAATGTCAACACTTCTTTACTATGTGCATCTTGTACGATTGCCGGCACAAGCCCTTGCTCATTAAATCGAATATTCATCGAACGTTTACCCCCTTTTCGCGCACGTATTGTTTCACTTGCTGGACAGACGTTTCTTTATAATGAAAAATCGAAGCAGCTAATGCGGCATCTGCTTGAGCCGTTTGAAACACCTCGACAAAATGTTGAGCGCACCCTGCCCCTCCCGATGCAATAACAGGGACGGATACCGCTTCACTTACTCGTTTCGTCAACGCCAAATCAAAGCCGTCTTTTCCGCCATCGCGATCCATGCTTGTTAATAAAATTTCTCCTGCTCCGCGCTTCACAGCTTCTTTCGCCCATGCAACAACTTCCCAATCCGTCGGACGTCGACCGCCGTGCGTATAAACACGCCACGATTGCATCGTTGGATCGTACTTTGCGTCAATCGCGACAACAATACATTGCGAACCAAAAAATTGTGCCCCTTCTGTAATAAGCTCTGGACGCAACAATGCCGATGTATTGACAGACACTTTGTCCGCACCCGCACGCAAAATCGTTTTCATATCTTCTAATGTGCGAATGCCGCCTCCGACAGTAAACGGGATCGCAAGCTGAGCAGCAACGCGCCGAACGACGTCTACCATCGTTTTTCGTCCTTCATGTGATGCGGAAATATCTAAAAACACAAGCTCGTCCGCCCCTTGCTCATCGTATATGCGCGCAAGCTCAACCGGATCGCCCGCATCGCGCAACGAAACAAATTGTACACCTTTTACGACGCGACCATCTTTCACATCTAAACAAGGGATAATGCGTTTTGTAATCATTTCTCCACCGCCTTTAACGCCTCAGCGACGGTAAACTGATTTGTATATAACGCTTTGCCGACAATTGCTCCACATACTCCGTCGTTTTCGAATTGTTTTAAAGCGCGTAAATCATCAAGCGAGCGAATGCCTCCGGAGGCGATAACACGTTTGTTCGTTTCTTTCGCTAATCGAACGACCGCATCGATATTTGGCCCTGATAACATGCCGTCTGTCGCAATATCCGTAAAAATAAATGTTTCCGCTCCAGCTTCCGCAAGCTGTTTGCCAAGTTCAACCGCTTCGATCGTTGATGTATGCGTCCATCCTTCTGTCGCAACAAACCCATTTTTCGCATCAATGCCGATGACAATGCGCTCACCATATGTGCGAAGCATCGCTTTCACAAACGGAGGATTGGAAATGGCTGCGCTCCCTAAAATGACGCGCGCCACACCTTGCTCTAAATAATAGGCAACATCTTCTTCCGTGCGAATGCCACCACCAATTTGAACGTTTACTCCAAGCTTCTTTGCTACTTCAACGACGAACGCATCGTTCACTCGTCTCCCTTCTTTTGCTCCATCTAAATCGACCATATGAATCCATGTCGCACCTTGCGAAACAAACGAACGAGCCATTTCAACCGGGGAATGTCCGTATACTGTTTCCTGATTGTAATCTCCTTGTATAAGACGAACGCACTTTCCGTTGCGCATATCGATCGCTGGATAAATGGTAAACATTAGCCCCTCTCCCTTTCTACAATCCTCGCATAGTTTTGCAATAGACGCATACCGAGCGTTCCGCTTTTCTCGGGATGAAATTGTGTACCAAATATTGTGCCACATCCAACAACCGCAGGAACTTCCACATCATATTGGGCGCTAGCTAGCACAACCGTTGGTTCATTCGTTTGCACATAATACGAATGAACGAAATATACATGCCCTCGGTCAACACCATCAAAAAGCGGAGATGGTTGATGAAAAATGAGCTCGTTCCATCCCATATGTGGTACTTTATATCGTTTTCCCTCTTTTGTCATACCGCTAAAACGAACGACGCGACCTGGAAGCAACTTTAACCCAGCCGTCAAACCGTTTTCTTCGCTTTCTTCAAACAATAGTTGCATCCCTAAGCAAATGCCGAGAATCGGCTTTCCTTTTGCTACTTGTTCATGAATAAATGAGTCTAGCTTCGTTTCCGTCAATATGTGCATCGCATCTTTAAATGATCCAACGCCCGGTAAAATGAAGCCATCTGCTTGGCGCAGTTTATCTTGATCACTTTCAACAATATACGGCACGTTTAGCCGTTCTAACGCTTTACTGACGCTATATAAATTTCCCATTCCATAATCAATGATGCCGATCATTTACAACATCCCTTTCGTCGACGGTACCGATTTCACGCGCGGATCGATCATCGTTGCCTCATCGAGCGCACGAGCGAGTGCTTTAAATACTGCTTCAATCATATGGTGCGTATTGCGACCGTAATGGATGATGACATGTACATTCATTCGTGCTTCTAATGCTAGTTTCCATAAAAATTCGTGCACGAGCTCGACATCAAACGTCCCTACTTTTTCACTCGGAAACTGGCCGCGAAACTCAAGATGTGGACGATTGCTTACATCAATCACGACTTGGGCAAGCGCATCGTCCATCGGAACGAGCGCATTTCCGTATCGTTTGATCCCTTTTTTATCACCGAGCGCTTCTCGAATCGCTTGCCCTAAACAAATGCCAATATCTTCCGTCGTATGATGATCGTCAATGTGCGTATCTCCTTTTGCGTGAACAAATAAATTAAAATGTCCATGTTTTGTAAACAAATCAAGCATATGTGTTAAAAACGGAACCCCTGTTTCTAACTCCGCCTTTCCTTCCCCATCAATCGTAAACGAAAGCTCAATTTGTGTTTCATTCGTCACCCGTTTGATTGTCGCTGTTCGCATCATTTTTCTCTCCTTTTCAATCGTTCCTCTACTGCTCGCGCATGTGCTTCAAGCCCTTCTAACCGCGCAAATGCTGCAATTTTTTCCACATGTTGTTTCCATGCTTGCTCGCTATAAAAAACGATGCTTGATTTTTTCATAAATGCGTCGACTGTTAGCCCAGAAGAAAAACGAGCGGTACCATTTGTCGGTAATACATGATTCGTTCCCGCAAAATAATCTCCAACCGGTTCAGAGCTGTACGGACCTAAAAATATCGCACCTGCATGTCGAATGTCACTTAATTGCTCAAACGGCTCGGCCGTCATAATTTCTAAATGTTCTGGCGCTAATTCGTTCACAACGTCAATCGCTTGTTTCATCGTATCGGTCACATAAATGACACCATAATCACGGATCGCTTTTTGTGCGATGTTTTTTCGCGGGAGGGTAGCTAATTGCTTTTCGACTTCTTCTTCTACTTTTAACGCAAGCTGTAAAGACGGTGTAACAAATATGCTAACCGCTCGTTCATCATGTTCCGCCTGCGATAATAAATCCGCCGCAATTTCATTCGGCTTTGCCGTCTCATCCGCTAGCACAACAATTTCGCTCGGTCCCGCAATCATATCAATATCGACTTGACCGAACACTTCTCGTTTCGCGAGTGCGACATAAATGTTTCCAGGTCCAAAAATTTTATCGACTGGCTCAATCGTCTCCGTGCCGTACGCTAATGCAGCAATCGCTTGAGCGCCGCCAACTTTATATATTTCTTGAACACCAAGCTCACATGCCGCAACAAGTACAGCAGCCGGCAACGTTCCACGCTCATTTGGCGGGGAAACGATGACGATGCGCTTTACTCCAGCCACTTGCGCAGGAATGACATTCATCAATACCGATGACGGATAAGCTGCTGTTCCACCCGGCACATATAAACCGACCGCATCAAGAGGCGTCACTTTTTGGCCAAGAATCGTTCCATCTTCGCGCGTCATAAACCATGACGTCGTGCGTTGCCGCTCGTGATATTCGCGAATGTTTTGTGCCGCTTCGCGAATAATATGAACCATTTCTTCGTCAATGAGCCAATACGCTTCTTCAATTTCTTCTTGCGTAACCGCTAGCGTATGAAGTGAAATGCCATCAAACATTTCCGTATATTTTTTTAGCGCGGCATCTCCGTTATTTCGCACATCCTCAATCATTCGTTTCACCGCTTGTCTTTGTTCTTCCGTTCCGCTTTCAATCGTCCGCCGAAGCGAGACCGTCCCTTGCACACGTTCAATTCTCATTGCTCTCCCTCGCTTTCTCGATCGCATATGTTAAACGATCAACCATATGTTCAATCGCTCGATCTTGCATGCGATAACTCACTGGATTCACAATAAAACGCGACGTCACATGAACAATTCGTTCAAGCTCAACGAGCCCGTTTTCTTTTAACGTTCGCCCTGTCGAAACAATGTCGACAATTCGTTCCGCTAAACCGATCAGCGGTGCTAATTCCACTGACCCATTCAGTTTAATAATTTCAACTTGCTCCCCTTGTTCACGAAAATATGTCGATGCAATATTTGGATACTTTGTTGCGACTCTTGGGGCGATCGGGTGAACGCGCGTATTCGGCAACCCTGCTACCGCCAAATAACAAGGACTAATGCGCAAATCTAACATTTCATACACATCTCGCTCTTCCTCAAGAAGCACATCTTTCCCAGCAATGCCGACATCGGCAACCCCGTGTTCAACATATGTCACTACGTCCATCGGCTTCGCTAAAATAAAGCGTAACTGTTCATTTGGGACGTCAATCATCAACTTTCGTGAATGTTCTAAGTCATCAGGAATGTCGTAGCCCGCTTGTTTTAACAGTACGAGCGCCTCCGTAAAAATACGTCCTTTTGGCATAGCAACCGTCAGCATCATCGTTCATCCTTTCCGCGTTTCCCTAGTACATACACCACGTCATCAAACGATGCCGTAAATGGATCCATATTTTGAATGCCTGCGACGTGCTGCAATACGACGTTTTCTCCTTTTTGTCTCATTTCCGTCGCTTTCGCATACGCCTCAGCGAAACGTTCTTGACTAAAAATGATGCACGTCGTTTTTTCTCTACGGCGTTGCTCCCCAATCGCTTCCATCAAACGATCGAGCCGCACGCTAAAGCCAGTCGCAGGGGACGGGCGATGAAATTTCGCCAGCAATTCATCGTATCGTCCACCATTTCCAAGTAAAAATCCAACATTTTTTGCGTACACTTCAAAAAGAACGCCGGTATAGTAACTCATATGGCTCACTAAGCTCATATCTAATTTCACCATATCCGTAACGCCATATTGGTCAACATACGTCCATAATTGTTCTAATTCATCAAGAGCGCGCTGCTCTGCCTCTGTCGTTGCATACGTTTTTGCTTCTGCAATGACTTCCTCTCCACCCCTTAATGTTAAAAGGCGTAAAAGGCGATCGCGATCAATCGAAGAAAGCGGCAATGACTTGACGTGTTCTCGATAACCGACGTAATTTTTTTCGTATAAAAAGCGGCGCAACGTTTCTACTCGTTGTTCTTGACGCAAAACATCGAAAAATAACGCATCAACATAACCAATATGACCAATCGTTACCGTAAAATCACATAGTCCGGCCCGCTTTAACGCAAAAATCATTAAACTAATCACTTCCGCATCAGCATACATCGTGCCGTCTCCGATGTATTCCACACCCACTTGTTCAAACTCTGCCGGTCGCCCTCCTTCCCGCTGTTGAGCGCGAAACACATTTGCTGCATACGCTAAACGGAGCGGACAACCTTCCTCATACAGCTTTGAGGCCGCTAAACGAGCAATAGGAGCAGTCATATCTGGACGCAACACGAGTGTATGTCCTTCACGATCAAGCAACTTAAATAGTTGCTGATCTAAAATGGCCGATGCCTTTCCGACCGTTTCATCATATTCTAGCGTTGGCGTTTCAATAAACGAATATCCCCACGTTTCGATTTCTTGCATCATCGCTTCGCGCAACGCACGTTTTGTTTTATATACATCCGGCAACGTATCCCGCATGCCGAGCGGCTTTTCAAACATAAATACTCTCATTTTCGTCCCGTCCTTCTTTTACTTTAGTTCGCTAATATATTAGCAAAGTAAAGCTTGTTATTTGTAGTTTACTCCCCGTTTTTCGTTTCGTCAACTACAAACTCATTCGATGTTTTTCAACTTGAATCCTTTCTATTTAATAAAAAAACGCCTTAGCGTTCGCTAAGACGAATGATTTGCATCGGATTGCCGCCAACAAATGCGCCAGCTGGCACATCGCGATGTACGAGCGTACCTGCGGAAACAACGGCACGATCCCCGATCGTCACACCCGGCAAAATGGTTGTATTCGCTCCAATCATGACATCGTCGCCGATGATAACGTCTCCAAGCCGATACTCGTTCACTAAATATTCATGCGCTAAAATCGTCGTATTATAACCAATAATTGTGTTATTGCCAATGCGAATTTTTTCTGGGAACAAAATATCTGGCATCACCATGAACGCGAGCGCCGTATGTTCGCCAATTTCCATGCGTAAAAACGTGCGATACAACCAGTTTTTCAGCGGAAAAAAAGGAGTATACCGCCCGATGAAAATGATGATGACATTTTTCAATACTTTCCAAAACGAAACGGTTCGATATAGTTGCCATAAAGAGTTTGCCCCTTGTACAGCATGGCGTTCAGTTTTTCTCAACGCCAGTCACCCCTAAAATACTTAACAAATCGCTCATTTTCTCAAGCATAAAATCCGGCTCGTATTTAGCTAAATACTCGCGTCCTTTAATCGTCCAAGCCACCCCTGCCGTTTTTGTCCCCGCATGTTTTCCTGCTAAAATGTCATGGTGATTATCCCCGACCATTAACGTTTCTTCCGGCTTCGCTTGCAAACAAGCGAGCGCTTTTTCAATCGGTTCCGGATGCGGCTTCGCATGCTCAACGTCATCGAGCGTAATGATGCATTGGAAAAACGAGTCTAACTTTGTTAACTTCAATCCCATATTGACCGTATGACGAATTTTCGTCGTCACAATGCCGAGTTTAAACCCTTGTTCGTGTAACGTTTGTACCGTATCATATACCGTTTCATATTCTTTCACTAACGCATCATGATGGGCATGGTTAAATGCCCGATACGTTTCAATCATTTCATCGACGCGCTCTGGATTGATCGCTTCAAACGTATCACGCAATGGCGGACCAATAAAAGCAAGCACATCTTCGCGCGTATATTGATTTGGATAGTAATGGTTGAGCGTATGCAAAAATGATTCAATAATTAAGTCATTCGTATTAATAAGCGTTCCATCTAAGTCAAACAAAATCGTATTAATATTCATACGTTGCTTCCTTTCTTTTTCGATGTTCCATGCGATTCCAAATGAAACTGAGCGTAGCCGTCAATAAAATAGCTGTGACAAGCCGAATGATAAGAAGCGGCCAGACGGGAATACCAAGCGGCACAAACAATAGCGTATCTTCTACAACCGCATGGCACGCCACTAAAAATAAAAACGTTAACGTTAAATCTTTTTTAGACACCCCATCTTCTTTCACCGCTTGAATCATCACGGCTGCACCATAAGCGAGCCCAAACAATAAACCTGCCGCCATCGTCAGCGATGCATTTTCACGAATGCCGAGTAAACGCGCAAACGGGGATAACCATTTCGAAAACGTATCCAGCCACTTTAATTCTTTTAACACTTGAATGGCAATCATCAACGGAATAATGATCAACGCAAGCTGTCCAATGCCGTATAACGCTTTTTCGATTCCTGTCCAAGCGATTTCCCCCCACGTATTCGGCGTGGTTGAAGCCTGCGGTACAAGTCCGTATTTCGCCATTTGTTGCCCGCCATCCCAAAAGACGTGAATGAGCCAAGCCGCACTAAACGCTAACCCGACGCGAACCGCAACCGTCCACCAAACACGAACACCGACTTGTGCTGCAACGGCAGACTCAACGAGCATATTGTGCGAAAACGACAACATAACAGCTAAAATAAACACTTCTTTCACTGTCAAATCCATCGTTAACATCGCACCGATGCCAGCGTATAAATTTAAAAAATTGCCGAGCACTAAAACGAGCGCGGCATCCCCCGGCAAACCGATCCAACGCATCATCGGCGTCAAACCGTTTGTCACCCAAGGCAAAACGGGGGAATATTGTAGCAACGTCACAATGACGGTAATCGGAAAAATGACTTTTCCGAGCGTCCATGTCGTTTTCAATCCAACAAACAAACCCCTTCGCAACATGACCGCCTTCCCTCCCTTCGTTTAATCGTTATACCGCTCGTTTGCTAAGCCGCGCATGCGGCGCAAAACGATCATTCCAACCGCAAAGACAATAAGCAACAATGAAATAAACTGCGCCATACGAATCGTTTCTGTCAACATTAAGCTATCTGTGCGCAATCCTTCAATGAAAAAGCGCCCGATTGAATACCAAATGATATACGTGAAAAATAACTCTCCCCGCCTTAAATTTCTTCTCCGCAACGCAAGCAAAACGAGAAAGCCGAGCATGTTCCATAATGATTCATATAAAAACGTCGGATGGTAATATTGCCCTTGTATGTACATTTGATTAATGATCCAGTCCGGCAAATGCAAGCTTTCTAAAAACGCACGCGACACAGGGCCTCCGTGCGCCTCTTGGTTCATAAAGTTGCCCCAACGCCCGATCGCCTGCCCTAAAATAATGCTCGGCGCTGCAATATCAGCTAATTTCCAAAACGACAATTTTCGCTTTTTCGCAAAAACGATGCCTGTCACAATCGCACCAATTAAACCGCCATGAATGGCCAAGCCACCGTGCCAAATTTGCGGAATTTCACTTATATGTTTGGAATAGTAGTCCCATTGAAACATAACGTAATACGCACGTGCGCATAAAATCGCAATCGGCACAGCAATTAATACAAGATCAACAAACGTTTCTTTTCGTATCCCTAGCCGTTCGCTTTCTCGCGTAGCTAGCCAAAGCCCAAGCAATACGCCCGTCGCAATAATGACACCGTACCAATAAATTGTAATTGGACCGAGATGGAAAAAAACGCGATCGAGCGGTTCAATATGCATGAACATTCCCTCTCATCCTCTCATTCATAATCATGTTCCGCATCGCCAATCGCATCTGCCAAGCGTGCAGAAAATTCTTCCGCCGCATTCACGCCCATACGTTTTAGACGGAAATTCATCGCTGCCACTTCAATAATGACCGCTAAATTTCGCCCTGGACGAACAGGGATCGTCAATTTCGTCACTTCCGTATCAATAATTTTTACCTTTTCTTCTTCAAGACCGAGACGATCGTATTGTTTATTTGGATCCCATAATTCTAAATCAATGACAAGCGAAATGCGCTTATGCGGGCGCACTGCTCCCGCCCCAAATAACGTCATCACGTTAATGATGCCAAGTCCGCGAATTTCAAGTAAATGTTCAATCAGCTCCGGCGCGCTTCCAATAAGCAAATTTTCATCTTCTTGGCGAATTTCGACACAATCATCCGCCACGAGACGATGTCCACGCTTCACGAGCTCTAGCGCCGTTTCACTCTTTCCGACGCCGCTTTTTCCTGTAATGAGTACACCGACACCGTACACATCGACAAGCACACCGTGCACAGCAGTCGTCGGCGCTAGCTTACTTTCTAAATAGTTTGTCAGACGGCTAGCGAGTCGCGTCGTTTTCATCGTCGAACGCATCACCGGCACTTCTTTTTTTTCCGATGCTTCAATCAGTTCTTTTGGCACTTCTAATCCGCGTGAGACGATAATCGCAGGGGTAATATCGGTACATAACTTTTCCATGCGCAATCGCTTTTCTACAGGTGTTAATCGTTCAAAAAAAGACAGTTCTGTCATGCCGAGCAATTGTACACGTTCCGCTGGATAATATGCAAAATAGCCGGCCATTTCAATGCCCGGACGAGATAAATCACTCGTTGTAATCGGACGATGAATCCCTTCCGCCCCGCTTACAAGCTCAAATTGAAACTCATCAATTAAATCTTTTGTCCGCACTTTCGGCATATGAATCCCTCCTTCTTCCTTTTCTCATTGTAACACTTTCAAGGAAAAATAAAAACGCTCACGCACGAAGCGGAACGTTTTACTTTTCTTTTCGCACCGACTCAATAATTAAGTGAAATAGAGAAATAGCAAGCGATGCAAATAATGCCGTACGAAACCCACCAATTTGAAACGAACTTCCCATCAGCCATGCCGTCATTGCTAATGTCATTGCATTAATGACGAACAAAAACAGCCCGAACGTCAATACAGTGACAGGAAGCGTTAGTAAAACAATTAGCGGTCGAACGAACGTATTGAGAAAAGACAAAAGAACACTTGCAACGAGCGCTGCCCCAACGCTTGATAAATAAATGGAGTCAAAATATCCGGCTAGCGCCAGCAATAAAACAGCGTTGATTGCGATATGTGCCACCCATCTCATACAACGTTCTCCTCACTCGGAATAATTAACAATGCAAGCGCATATAAAATCGCAAACGGCATGATGCCGGTAATCAATAATAAAGCGACAAACAATAAACGAACGACAGTTGCATCCATATTCATATAAGCTGCTAATCCGCTCAACACGCCCCCAACCATACGATCATGACGAAGCCGCACAAGTTTTTTCACTCATATATCCCTCCCGCTTCCTGTATCACTTGTATACCTTTTATAATATTCCAAACAATGACAACCACATGTACAATGCCGCCAAAAACGATCCCGATGAATGGAAGGCCAATCCATCCGTCTACCCCAACGATCGTGAATATAAAAAACAATCCAAACGCCATCATGACAATCGCAATAGGGATGAGATGGGACAATAACGATTTTTTCGCATGCTCTTTTACTCGTTCATGTTTTGTGACAAAATAAACGATAATCGGAAATAAAAACGGAGCAAAAAATACACTGAAATAACATAACGCCGCAAGCAATTTATTTCCTTCCATCCATATCCTCTCCTTCCTTCTTACTTATACATACGATTGATGAAAAAGAAAGTTTCGCAAAAAAAAAAAACCGAGCGCATTATACGCTCGGTATACGTTGACGCATTCGTTCGCGGTCGCGTTGTAAAATCGGTTGTAAATACCGTCCTGTATATGATTGCTCTATTTGTGCAACTTGTTCTGGTGTACCTGCCGCAACGATTTGTCCGCCACCATCTCCACCTTCTGGTCCAAGGTCAATAATATAGTCTGCCGTTTTAATGACATCCAAATGATGTTCGATGACAAGCACCGTATCCCCTTGTTCAACGAGCCGCTGTAAAACGTTTAATAAACGGGCAATATCATCAACATGCAAACCCGTTGTCGGTTCGTCTAAAATGTATAACGTTCTTCCTGTTGAACGACGATGTAGCTCCGATGCTAATTTCACCCGTTGCGCCTCGCCTCCAGAAAGCGTCGTGGCTGGCTGCCCGAGTTGCATGTAGCCAAGCCCGACATCGTAAAGCGTTTGTAGCTTTCGTTTAATTTTCGGGATATTTTCAAAAAACGTCAACGCCTCTTCGACTGTCATATCAAGCACTTCCGCAATGTTTTTATCTTTATATTTCACTTCCAACGTTTCGCGGTTGTACCGTTTCCCGTGACATACTTCACACGGCACATACACGTCAGGCAAAAAGTGCATTTCAATTTTAATAATTCCATCCCCGCGGCACGCTTCACAACGTCCGCCCTTTACATTGAAGCTAAACCGCCCTTTTTGATATCCACGCATTTTCGCTTCGTTCGTCGTCGCAAATAAATCGCGAATATCGTCAAAGACGCCTGTATATGTCGCAGGGTTCGAGCGCGGCGTCCGCCCGATTGGCGACTGATCAATGTCGATCACTTTATCTAAATAGTCGATGCCGCGAATGTCTGTATGTTCTCCCGGCTTCACTTTCGCATGATGTAGTTTTTGCGCTAACGCCTTATGCAAAATTTCATTAACGAGCGTGCTTTTTCCTGAACCGGATACACCTGTCACCGCAACAAACAGTCCGAGCGGAATGCGAACATCGACGTTTTTTAAGTTGTTTTCTCGCGCCCCGATCACTTCAAGCCAACGGCCGTCTGGCTTTCTTCGTTCAATCGGAAGCGGAATAAATTTTTTCCCTGATAAATATTGACCCGTTAACGAACGCGGATCGTTCATTACTTCTTCCGGTGTTCCAGCAGCGACAACTTGTCCGCCATGTGCCCCCGCTCCCGGTCCGATGTCAATTAAATAGTCCGCCGCAAGCATCGTATCTTCATCGTGCTCTACGACAATGAGCGTGTTCCCTAAATCACGCATGCTTTGCAATGTCGCAATTAACCGATCGTTATCACGCTGATGAAGCCCGATAGACGGTTCGTCTAACACGTATAATACACCGGTTAAGCGCGAGCCAATTTGCGTTGCGAGTCGAATGCGTTGCGCCTCCCCACCGGAAAGCGTTCCTGCAGCCCGATGCAACGTCAAATAATCAAGTCCGACGTTTTTTAAAAAGCCAAGCCGTTCAACAATTTCACGTAAAATTAAATGGGCGATTTTTTGTTCTTTTTCCGTTAACTGAAGCGTTTCAAAAAACGCCAATGCTTCGTTCACCGACATCGCTGTCACTTCGCCAATATGTTTACCACCAATGAAAACAGCTAAACTTTCTTTTTTTAGTCGATTGCCATGACACGTCGGACACGGTTGTTCAGTCATATATTTTTCCATTTGCTCCCGTACGTAATCGGACGTCGTTTCCCGATAACGCCGTTCAACGTTGCGCACGACTCCTTCAAATTCAACATACGTTTCACGCACATGACCGAAGTCGTTTTCATAACGAAAATATATTTTTTCCCCATTTGATCCGTACAATAAAAGATCGAGCTGTTCTTTCGGCAACTGTTTTACAGGCACGTCCATATCGATGCCGTAATGTCGACATACCGTTTCTAACAATTGGGGATAATATTGCGAGCTTTGCGGTTCCCATGGCGCGAGCGCATGTTCACGAAGCGTCAGCTCTTTGTTAGGAATCACTAAGTCGAGATCCACTTCAAGTTTTGCCCCTAATCCGTCGCACGATGGACATGCGCCGTACGGGCTGTTAAATGAAAATAGGCGCGGCTCTAGTTCGCCGATTGAAAAGCCGCAATGCGGACAAGCATGATGTTCACTAAATAACAATTCTTCTTGTCCGATCACATCGACGAGCACTTTTCCTTCTGCAAGCTTTAACGCCGTTTCAAGCGAATCAGCAAGACGCGACTGAATGCCTTCTTTCATCACAATGCGATCCACGACGACTTCAATAGAATGTTTTTTATTTTTTTCAAGCACGATGTCTTCCGATACGTCACGCAACTCTCCGTCGACGCGAACGCGCACATATCCTTGTTTTTTTATTTCTTCTAACGTTTTCACATGCGTCCCTTTTCGTCCGGAAACGATAGGCGCTAATATTTGCATCTTCGTCCGCTCTGGATATTGCATCAGACGGTCAACCATTTGTTCAATCGTTTGTGACGTAATTTCAATGCCGTGCGTTGGACAAACAGGGCGACCGATGCGCGCAAACAATAAACGTAAATAATCGTAAATTTCCGTCACCGTTCCGACTGTGGAACGTGGATTGCGGCTCGTCGTTTTTTGGTCAATGGAAATGGCAGGCGACAGCCCTTCAATCGAATCGACGTCCGGTTTGTCCATTTGCCCTAAAAATTGGCGAGCATATGCTGATAACGACTCGACATAGCGCCGTTGCCCTTCCGCATAAATGGTGTCAAACGCAAGCGATGATTTTCCAGAGCCAGATAACCCTGTTAACACAACAAGTTTGTTGCGCGGAATGACGACATCAATATTTTTCAAATTGTGCGCACGCGCTCCTTTGACGACAATATGATCCATTCGTTACACCTCAGCTTTCAATTCTAAAATGAGATCGCGCAGCTCAGCAGCACGTTCAAAATGAAGAGCTTTTGCTGCCTCTTTCATTTCTTGTTCCAGTTTGGCGATGAGCGCAACACGCTCTTCTTTCGATAAATGGCGAACGTCTTTTGTTTCATACGTTTCTTTTTCTTCTGCAGCAAATGTCGCACGAATGACATCTGGAATGTCTTTTTGAATCGTTTTTGGCACGATGCCGTGCTCGCGATTGTACGCTTCTTGAATGGCGCGACGCCGCTTCGTTTCGTTTATCGCGATTTCCATCGATTTTGTGATTGTATCTGCATACATAATGACGTGACCGTTTGCATTGCGCGCCGCCCGTCCAATCGTTTGAATAAGCGAACGTTCAGAACGTAAAAATCCTTCTTTATCCGCATCCAAAATCGCCACAAGCGACACTTCAGGAATATCTAGCCCTTCTCGCAATAAGTTAATGCCGACGAGCACATCATATTTACCTAATCGTAAATCACGAATAATTTCAATACGTTCGAGCGTCTTAATTTCTGAATGCAAATAAGCAACTTGAATGCCGATATCTTTTAAATAATCGGTCAAGTCTTCTGCCATTTTTTTCGTCAACGTCGTCACAAGCGTTCGTTCATTGCAAGCGATCCGCTTTTGAATCTCATCGACTAAATCGTCAATTTGTCCTGCAATTGGACGTACATCAATGGTCGGATCTAACAATCCGGTCGGACGAATAATTTGCTCGACAACTTCTCGGCAATGTTCTAGCTCATACGGACCCGGTGTGGCAGAGACGTAAATGACTTGATTCACTTTTTGTTCGAATTCTTCAAACGTCAGCGGACGGTTATCTAACGCGGACGGCAAACGGAAGCCATGTTCCACAAGCACTTCTTTTCTCGCTTTGTCGCCGTTATACATGCCACGAATTTGCGGCAATGTGACGTGCGATTCATCGATGACAATTAAAAAATCGTCAGGAAAATAGTCTAATAACGTATAAGGCGTTGAGCCAGGCGGTCGCAACGTTAAATGGCGCGAATAGTTTTCGATGCCTGAACAAAAGCCCATTTCTTTCATCATTTCAATATCGTAGCGCGTCCGCTGTTCTAACCGTTGCGCTTCAAGCAATTTTCCTTGCTCGCGCAGCTCACAAAGCCGCTCTTCAAGTTCTTTTTCAATATTTTCAATCGCCAGTTTCATTTTTTCTTCGCGCGTGACGAAGTGAGAGGCTGGAAAAATCGCCACATGTTCTCGTTCCGCCATCACATATCCCGTCAACGCATCTACTTCGCGAATACGCTCAATTTCATCACCGAAAAATTCAATACGAATACAATGCTCATCGCGCGAAGCTGGGAAAATTTCAACGACATCTCCGCGCACCCGAAACGTCCCACGGCGAAAATCAATATCGTTTCGTTCGTATTGAATGTCGACAAGGCGACGAAGCAAATGATCGCGCTCGATTTCCATACCGACGCGAAGCGAAACGACAAGTTCGCGATATTCTTCCGGTGAACCTAAGCCGTAAATGCATGAAACGCTTGCGATAATAATGACGTCGCGCCGCTCAAATAACGCAGACGTCGCGGAATGGCGCAATTTATCAATTTCATCGTTAATGCTCGCATCTTTTTCAATGTACGTATCCGTTTGCGGCACGTACGCTTCCGGCTGATAATAATCGTAATAGCTAACAAAATATTCAACAGCGTTGTTCGGGAAAAATTGTTTAAACTCGCTATATAACTGACCCGCTAACGTTTTATTATGAGCGATGACTAACGTCGGTTTATTTACTTGTTGAATGACGTTTGAAATCGTAAACGTTTTTCCTGTTCCTGTTGCCCCAAGCAACGTTTGATGCTTTTTCCCTTGCTGAATCCCTTCGACAAGCTTCGCAATCGCTTTCGGCTGATCGCCGCGCGGCTCATAAGCGGATACTAATTGAAATGCGCTCACATTCGTCCCTCCACTTCATTTCTACTTCGTATTGTACCATATACACGGAACGAAAAGCGAAAAATACGAACAAATATTCTATAAAAAAACCTGCCCATTTGGACAGGTTTACGACCGTTTTTGTTTCTCGACCATTTGTTTTGCATATAAAAATCCGACAATGAGCGACGCCAAATCTGCAACAATTTCATACAACTGATCCGTATATCCTTTCACGTATGACGCCACTAACAAAGCGACAGTCAGCAATGTCCCGACATAATGGTTATACGTAACCCGCGTAAAAAAAATGACTAACAACGCCGGCACAATTAATGCTAACACAAACCACATGTTTACCCCTCATCTCTTACGAATAACAGTCCGAGTTCGTGATGCTCTCCTTCAAATAAAGCGGTTTGCGCAAAACGAACTTCCCCGTTCTCGTTTAGTACTTCTAGCTTACAAAACGCTCGATTTTGTTGCAACGCCGCGTAAAATTCATCTTCCGTCGCCACTGGTGCGCCATTCACCTTCACGATGACTTCTCCAACAGAAAGCGCCATTTTATCCGCTGGCGTGTTCGGCAACACCCCTAAAATGACAAGCCCCGTTGCACGCTTCGTAAAATATGGCGGACATTTTTGTTCATATAACTTCGCTGATAAAGCAATCCATTCTCTCCATAAAATAGCCACTACAGCAGCGACGATTGCGAGCGGCTTTATCCAATAGCTAGCAATCGCCAATAAACTGACGACACACGCTAACAAACCGATGCGCTTGGCCGTCCACTTCGCTAAATGCACAGGTAGCCCCGTTTGCACGCGTTGTGAAAAACCAAGCAAAAACGGAACGAGCACGAACGAATACGTATTGCCATCAGAAATGATTGGCCACCACGCCGCAAACGATTGCACGCCATCCCCCGGCACAGGGATGAACAACGGAACAAGCCAGAGCCGCTGAACGAACTGCTCCCCGATCACAAGCCCTCGCTTACTCGTCACAAGACGAGGAGAACTTAGCTCTGCTCCTTCCCGATCAACGAGCCACATTTCGATAAACAAAAGCAACCCGATGAGAAACGCGACAGCTGTCACATTCGTTTCTGTCATATGTGGGAAAAAACGCGTAAAAAACGGCTGCGTCCACTCTGTTTGCGCAAAAAAACTAACGGTAAATATGACGATACTCCCGACATACGCAGCCGATAACAACCGAAGCTGCATAAACAAACTGCATACGATCGTGACGATTGTCCAAAAAACGAGCGTATCATTCGGAAGAACGACCCCAATCCCAACCGTCACAAGCGAAAAAATGAGCGCAAACCAGCTGCGCGAGCGAATAAGTGCACGCCACTCACGCGATGATCGGTACACGCGCGTATGAAAATCTCGCCGTTCTCGTTGTACGCGACGCCAGCCGATAAACAATGCCAACATGACCGCATAATATAATAACGGTTGTAGCCAAAACGTTCCGAATGCTTTCAACCATGCGATTCCCCATTCCATTTCCATCATCTCCATTTTTTCCGATCGTCTATTTTGTATTGTAACAAATTTCAAACGTTTATGGTTGACGAAAATTCACTTTCTTTGCCGAATGAACACTAGTTTTGTCAACAAACAAGGAATTTCATAAAAAGTGGCTAACTGTTTGTTCATACATGACCGGAAGGAGCGTGGAACGATGGAGTTAAAAACGAGCGCAGTGGCAAAGCGGCTTGGCGTATCAACGAAAACTGTACAACGATGGGTGAAAAAATATAACATTCCGTGCACAAAAAATGAAGCAGGACATTACGTATTTACGAACGAAGCGATCGAACAGTTAGAAAAATATAAATTTCTCGGCGTGGATGAAGAAGAAAAAGAGCACATAGAACAACGTCTTGATGAACTTGAACGAAAAATAGAACAAAAAGCAGATGACGTCGTTTCTTTTCAGTTGCTGCAACATCGACGGGAAATGGAAGAAATGCTCCAACATATCCAACAGCTCGAACAGCGCATTGCTGAGCTTGAACGGCAAAAACAAGCCGAACCGATCATCGAACAACGAACAAAACAAAAACGACGCGGCATCATCAGCTTCTTTTTATAAAATATCCCCCTGCCTATAAAGGCGAGGGGGATTTTGTTTATTTTCCAATGAGTTGTAACGCTTTTTTCAATTGTTCGTCGTATCGTTCGTCGCGAACCGCTTCCATCACTTTTGTTTGCAACATATTCGCTGTTTGCTTATCAATTTTTCCTGTCGCTTGTAAGCCGTTTGCTTTTTGGAACGCTTGAACTGCCTGTTCTGTTTGTTTGCTAAAGTAGCCGTCTTCACGTCCTGGATCAAAACCGAGACCTTTTAACATTTGTTGCGCGCTTTTCACTTGTTCGTTATTCATGTCATATGCTAAAGGTTTGTCGATTTGAAGCGGATGCGCATAGAAAAAGTCAGGCTGTTTCACTTGAACATTCGGTTGAATTCCCTTTTCATGAATCCAGTTTCCATTTGGCGTCAACCATTTGTATAACGTTAATTTTATATGGCTTCCGTCATTCATCGGCAACGCTTGTTGAACTGTTCCTTTTCCAAACGTCTTTTCACCAACGAGCATATAACCGCCCGCTTCTTTTAACGCCGCCGCTAAAATTTCCGATGCCGATGCACTTCCGTTATCGATCAACACGACAATAGGATATGGTTTTTTCTTTGTCATATTTGAGAAAAACTGTTGTTTATCGCCGTCGCGTTCTTCAATTTGTACATACGGTTTTTCTTTTGTCACAAGCTCTTTTAAAATGTCTTCCACACTTTGCAAGTAGCCGCCTGGATTGCCACGTACATCGATGATCAGCCCCGCGATGCCTTTTTCCTCAAATTCCGCTAACTTCTTTTTAAAATCTTCGGCCGTTTTTTCCGCAAACGATGTAATTTCAATATAGCCAATTTGCTTGCCGTTTGCTTGTTTGATGGATGCATATACCGTCTCAATCGGAATTTCATCGCGCACAACTTCAATCGTCAATACGCCGCTTACTCCCGGTCGAACGACTTCTAAGCGAGCGACCGTTCCTTTTTTCCCGCGAATTTTTAATACCGCTTCATATAAATCAAGCCCTTCTAAACTTTCACCATTCACTTTAATAATTTGATCGTTCGGACGAAGCCCTGCTTTTTCTGCAGGCGATCCTTTAAACGGCGCAACGATCGTCACTTTGCCGTCAACCATGCTTACTTCCGCTCCGATTCCTTCAAAAGAAGAGTCGAGCGACTCGTTAAATCGTTCCGCTGTTTCTTTATCCATATAAACGGAATACGGATCTTTTAACGTCGCAATCATTCCTTGAATCGCTCCGTCAATGAGCTGTTTGTCATCGACGTCATGAACGTATTTTTGTTTAATCATGCTGTATGCTTGTTCAATTTTTTGAAGCTGTTCGTCCGTCGTTTTCTCCGTTGTCGTTGGAATATCGATCGTCATCGTTGACGTATCGGAAGAAAGCGACTGCATGCCGACATACGTCACACCAGAACCGAACAACATCGATAAAACCATTAGTGCTGCGATAGTTTTTTTGTTCATCGTTTGCCTCCTCACCCTTCGATACATGAAAGGCATCACACCGTGTGCGATGCCTGTTTGTTTTCATTATATGAATAGCTTGTACGGTTCATAACTATGATAAAGGATGTATTTATTTTACACCGATCGTGTCATTTTCTCAACCAATACGTAAAAGCACAGCAAACAAGCTGTGCTTTAGAATGGAACATATTTTAGAGGGTCTACTGCATTTGATTTCGATGCATTCCAAGGACCGCGATGCAACTCAAAATGCAAGTGCGCACCGAACGAACGACCTGTGTTCCCCATATAGCCGATCATTTGTCCTTTGCTGACGTTTTGTCCTTCGCCAACAAGACGTGATTCTAAATGAGCATATACTGTCGTATATACTTGTCCATCAATGTAGTGCATGATAAAAATAACGTTTCCATAGCTTGATGAATAATATGAGCGATACACGTAACCATCAGCTGCTGCAACGACAGGAACGCTAGCACCGCGTTTGCCAATGTCAATGCCGTAATGGAATTCACCCCAACGAGGTCCAAATGTCGATGTAATTGGACCGTTTGCTGGACGCATAAACGCTCCGTCTGTTACAGGAGGCAAACTTCCTCCATCGCTTCCAGACGAACCACGGCTCGATAATGAGCGTTTCCGTGCTTCTTCTTGCTCTTTTTGCCGGCGAATCATTTGTTGCAATTGGCTTTTCATCGCCGCTTCTTGTTTTTCAAGCAACTCTTTTTCTTCTTCTAAAGCGAGTTGTTTTTCTTCTTCATGTTGTTGCTCTTCTTTTAACTGCGCCATTAATTTTTCTTTTTCTGCGATTTGCTTGTTTAACGTCTGTTTTAATTGTTGAAGCTCAGTTAGCTGCTTTTGCAAGCTGACTAACTGATCGTTTAATTGTTGTTCCTTCGCTTCTTTTAACGCCTTATCTGCTTCTTGCTCTTTAATGATTTGACGATCTGCTTCAAAAATAGTCGCAACTGCGCTCATGCGGTCGATAAAGTCGCTAAAACTTTTCGCTCCAAGCAACACGTCTAAATAGCTCACGACACCGCCGCTTTCTTGCAATGAACGCGCGCGCTCTTTCAGCAATTCGTTACGCTGTTCAATGCGAGCAGCGACTTCTTCAATTTCTTTTTTCAGCGCAACGATTTGTTGCTTCGTTTCCTCTATGCTTTGTTGTTTCGCCCGAATGTTGGCGCTCGTTTCTTCTACCGCCAAATCGAGCTTTTTGATTTCCGCATTCACTTTTTCTTGTTCTGCTTTTAATCGTTCAATTTCTTGTTGCGACTGCTCTAATTTACTTTCAAGCGATGATTGTTTTTGTTGCACACTTTTAATTTCTTGCTTCTTTTGTTGAATGTCGCGATTTGTTACTGCATATGCAGGCGCTGCAACACTTGTAAACAGCATTACAGCTGCAACGATCGTTCCCCATCTGTTTCGCACCGTAAATCCCTCTCTCTTTCTATACTTTTAAAAATCGTCTCACTGACATCATGCTTCCCCACATGCCGATGCACGCTCCTAATAAAACGAGCACAGCTGCCAACTGCCATGCAAACGGATAAAATGGGAGAAGTTGAAAAAATGTATCTTTCAACTTTGGATACAATAAATCAAATACGTACGAGTAAGCGGAAAGAACGATAATGATCGGAATGACTGAACCGAAAATGCCAAGCCATAGTCCTTCAAGGAAAAACGGCCAGCGAATAAACCCATTTGTCGCACCTACTAATCTCATAATCTCGATTTCGCGACGGCGGGCAAAAATCGTAATTTTAATTGTGTTCGAGATGAGAAACATCGCTGTAAATAACAACCCGATAATAAGCGCTAATCCGACATTGCGAATCGTTTTCGTTGCGGCAAATAGTTTTTCAATTTGCCCTTTTCCGTATTTCACTTTGCCGACAGATGGCAACGGTTCAATTTGCTTTGCGATTTTTTCTGTATCAAGCGGATTTTTCGCTTTCACGATAAATACATCGCTTAACGGGTTATCTTGTTCAAATAAACGGAATGACTTTCCGTCTTCTCCGAAACTTTCAATCAACTTTTGCAATTCTTCGTCTTTCGATGAATACGTTACTTTTTCGACGCCAGAAAGAGCTTCTAACTTCGCTCTGAGCGCATCTTTATCTGCTTCTGTCGCACTTAAATCGACGTGCACACGAATTTCGACGTCGCGCTCAATTTGTTTCGTTATATGTTGAATATTGAGCATAATGACGAGAAATACACCGACAAGCAAAAGCGTCACCGTGACAGCACTAATGGACGCAAACGTCATCCAACCGTTTCGTCCGAGACTTTTTAAACTTTCACGGAAATGACGGCGAAGGGTGTTAAGTTTCATAGCCATATTCCCCCTTCACTTCATCGCGCGCAATTTTCCCGCGTTCAATCGCAATAACGCGCTTACGAATCGTATTGACAATTTCACGGTTATGCGTTGCCATCACAATCGTCGTTCCCCGATCGTTAATGCGCTCAAAAATGTCCATGATTTCCCACGATGTATCCGGATCTAAATTTCCTGTCGGCTCGTCGGCAATGACAATCGACGGATTGTTGACGATCGAACGGGCAATTGACACGCGCTGCTGTTCTCCGCCCGATAATTCGTTTGGATAAAAGCGCGCTTTATGTTTTAACCGCACTAAGTCAAGCACTTCCATGACGCGCTTGCGAATGTTTTTTGGCGATTCCTCAATGACTTCCAAAGCAAACGCCACGTTTTCATATACCGTTAACTTTGGGAGAAGCTTGAAGTCTTGAAAGACAATGCCGATGTTTCGACGAAGCAACGGTACTTTGCTGTCTTTGATATTCGCTAAGTTCACGCCGTTAATCATAATTTTTCCGCTTGTCGGTTTTTCTTCGCGATACATCATTTTAATAAACGTCGATTTCCCAGCGCCGCTCGGACCGACGACATATACAAATTCTCCTTGCTTAATACGAACGGAAATTCCGTTTAATGCGATCACTCCGTTCGGATACGTTTTATATACATCTTGCATTTCAATCATAAGCAACCACCTAAGTATTCGATGTTTTTCTACATATTCCTGCAAAATTCTTACCTCGTCCATTATATCATCATTTCCGACAAAAAGGGGGTGAATTTTATTTACAGTTATATTTCAAGAGTGTTACAAACGAAAAGAGGATGCTCCCATTGGCATCCTCTTACTTTTTCGCTGCTAACCATTCCGCTACTTTATCAACATCGTCGCCTTGGATTAAACCACCTGGCATACCGCCGCGACCGTTTGCGATAATATTTTTAATTTCGTCTTGTGAATATTTTCCGCCTACTTTATCAAGTGCAGGACCAACGCCACCTTCTAAATTTTGTCCGTGACAGCTTGCACATGATTTTTTGTAAACGGCTTCTGCGGCTGAAGCTGTGTCCCCGCCACCATTTGCTGGTTTTTCGCTCGCGTTATCCCCTCCGCCACAGGCAGCTAACACGATTGCTGTGCCAGCAAATAAGCTAAGTAGCTTTTTCTTCATACGAAATCCCCCTTGTCAACATTTTCATACACTTCTATTATATCGCATCGTTTTTACGTTAGGCACGTTTAAATCCTTCACCAAGCACTTCCGCCGCATCCATAACGACGACAAATGCAGACGGATCAATGGTTTTCACTAATTGTTTCAATTTTGTGAACTCACTTTGTGCCACAACGCACATGAGCATCGTGCGCTCTTTTTCTGTATATCCGCCGTATGCATGTAGTTTTGTCACACCGCGGTCAATTTTATGCAAAATCGCTTCTCGCACTTGTTCTTCTTTCGTTGTAATAATCATCGCCATTTTTGAATTGCCGAAACCAACTTGAACAAAGTCAATTGTTTTACTCGTCACAAATAACGCAATTAATGCATATAGCGCCCGTTCTAAATCAAACACAAACGCCGCTGTTAAAACAATTAAGCCATCAATTAAAATAACGCACGTCCCTAACGATAACCCTGTATATTTATGAATAATTTGAGCAGCTAAATCGGTTCCCCCTGTCGATGCGCGACCACGAAAAACAATGCCTAATCCTACGCCGACGCCAATGCCGCCAAATAATGCCCCAAGCAACGGATCATGCGTTGCTGGTGCCACATCACGTGTCAAATAAACGACAAACGGTAAAAAGGCAGTACCAACTAACGTTTTTACACCAAACTGCTTTCCGAGCAATAGCACACCTGCAATAAATAATGGAATGTTAAGCGCCCATTGTACGTACGCTGGCTGCCAACCGAGCGTCGCATGTAAAATCGTACTGATGCCGCTTACCCCACCTGATGCGACACGATTCGGAAGTAAAAATAAATTGAACGCAACGGCCACAACGGCCGAGCCGACAAGAATATATACGTATTCTAGCACTTTTTCAACAAATGGATTTGTTATGTTGCTTCTTTTTCGCATGCCTCTCACCTTCCTTTGTGAGTATAGCATGCCCGATATAGGAAGTAAATGACATCGAATTAACGCAATAATGATTTAATATAGTGAAGTCAATATACATCTCCTCGATTTCCAATGGCCTCGATGTAAATCATTTGCTCGTGGTGATCAATGCGGAAAAGAATGCGGTATGTGCCAACACGTAAACGGTACAAACCTTGGTGTCCTCTCATTTTTTTAATGTCTCCTTGAGGAGGAATGTGAAGCAATCCTTTTAACGCTATAGCTATCCGTTCTTGTACTTCTTTCTCTTGCTTAGCAAGAAACTTTACCGCTTCCTTACGGTAAATCAATTTGTAAGCCAAATTCACGTTTTGCATCACCACCGGTCACATATCCTTCATCCCCTTGTAACTGGCGTTTTTCTTGCTCTGTTAACAATGCTTCTTCTTCACTTACTTCTTCCAGTTCATCCCACCATTGATGATGTCCTTTTGCTCTTTGCAGTAAATGCAATAAAAATTCATAGGCTAACTGTCGATCGGATTCACTTAACTGTTCAATCATCCCATGGAGCACTTTTTTGTCTACTGCCATGTCATTCCCTCCTTTCGTTATGTCCAAATTATCACTCTCTGTTTTAGTCGTCAATAATAAAAAGGTGCCCATGTCGGACACCTTATCCTTGTTTTAATTTTGAGCGTAAATATGCGTCGATAAAGACATCAATTTCTCCGTCCATCACTGCTTGCACATTTCCGACTTCAGTATTTGTTCGATGATCTTTTACAAGCGAGTACGGATGAAACACGTAAGAACGAATTTGGCTTCCCCAGCCAATTTCTTTTTGTTCGCCGCGAATTTCTGCGAGCTCCGCCTGTTGTTCCTCTAACTTCTTTTGATACAACTTCGCCTTTAACATATTCATCGCTTTTTCGCGGTTTTTAATTTGCGAACGTTCCGATTGGCATGTGACGACAATGCCTGTTGGAATATGTGTAATGCGTACCGCCGAATCTGTCGTATTGACGTGCTGACCGCCGGCACCGCTCGAACGATACGTATCGACTTTTATTTCATCTGGGCGCACGTCAATTTCAATGTTGTCATCAAATTCAGGTACAACTTCACACGAAACGAACGATGTATGACGGCGACCAGAAGCGTCGAACGGTGAAATGCGCACGAGGCGATGGACGCCTTTTTCCGCTTTTAAATATCCGTATGCATTATGCCCTTTAATTAGCAACGTGACACTTTTAATTCCTGCTTCCTCACCCGGTAAATAATCGAGCGTTTCTACTTTATACCCTTTTTTCTCCGCCCAGCGCGTATACATGCGCAACAACATCGATGCCCAGTCTTGTGACTCCGTTCCACCTGCGCCAGGATGAAGTTCTAAAATGGCGTTATTTTTATCGTACGGTTCGTTTAACAACAATTGCAGTTCAAATTCACTAAAGTCTTTCGATAATTTTTTCGCCTCAGACACGAGCTCTTTTTGCAATTCTTCATCTGGCTCTTCTTTGACAAGCTCGTACGTCACTTCTAAATTTTCAAATCGCTCTTCAAGCGAACGAAACTCACCAACTAAATCTTTCAGCGCATTTGCTTCACTAATGACCGCTTGGGCAGCTTTTTGATCGTCCCAAAAATTAGGGGCGGCCATTTGTGCTTCTAGCTGTTCAATGCGCGCTTCTTTCGTTTCGAGGTCAAAGAGACCCCCTAATATCCGCTAATCGCTTAGCCATTTTCTCAAGCTCTTGCTTAATTTCTACTAAATCGATCATGTCATTCACCTCAACCATTATTGTATTCAAACGTCATCACGAACGCAACATAACGAAAGCGAGGGAAATCCCCTCACTTATCGTCCGCAACAATGTTTATATTTTTTCCCGCTTCCGCATAGGCACGGATCATTTCGACCAACTTCTACTGCTTTTTTCACCGGCTTGCGCTTCACTTCTTCGCCTTCTTTCGGATGAACCGCCTCACCTTTCGCCACTTCTTGCCGCTCAAGGTTGTTTTCAATTTCCGCTTTCATAATGTAACGTGCGACTTCTTCTTCAATAGAAGCGATCATCGCTTCAAACATCGCATATCCTTCCATTTGATATTCACGCAACGGATCAATTTGACCGTACGCACGCAAATGAATACCTTGGCGCAACTGTTCCATCGCATCAATATGTTCCATCCATTTCATATCGACGGCACGCAAGACGATGACGCGCTCAAACTCGCGCATTTGCTCGGCTGGAATGCGGCTTTCTTTTTCATCGTAACGTGCGCGCACTTTATTCCAAATGAGTTCAATCATTTCTTCTGGATCTTTACCACGCAAGTCGTTGATCGTCACATCCCCTTCAGAAAGAAGGTTCGCTTGCACATAATCAACAATCGCTTGCACATTCCATTCTTCTGGCATTTCATCTTCTGGCGTATGCGTACGTACGACGCGCTCGATGACCGACTGAATCATTTTTTCAACAATATCGCGCAAGTTTTCCGAATCAAGCACTTGGAAACGTTGGCGATAAATAATTTCACGTTGTTCACGCAATACGTCGTCGTACTGCAATAGTTGTTTACGTGCATCAAAGTTGTTTCCTTCGACACGTTTTTGTGCCGACTCGACTGCTTTTGAAACGATTTTACTTTGAATTGGCTGTGAATCGTCCATGCCTAAACGATCCATCATCGCCATCATATTTTCCGAACCGAAGCGGCGCATCAGTTCATCTTCAAGCGACAAGTAAAATTGCGATACCCCCGGATCTCCTTGACGACCAGAACGACCGCGCAGCTGATTATCAATACGGCGGCTTTCGTGACGTTCTGTCCCGATGACCGCTAAACCGCCAAGCTCACGCACCCCTTCGCCAAGTTTAATGTCCGTTCCGCGTCCTGCCATGTTCGTCGCAATCGTTACCGCACCTTTTTGACCTGCTTGAGCGATAATTTCTGCCTCTTTCGCGTGGTTTTTCGCATTTAATACGTTATGACGAATACCGCGCTTCGTTAACATGCTTGACAACAATTCAGACGTTTCAATCGACACTGTACCGACAAGAACAGGTTGTCCTTTCGCGTGACGTTCCGCAATATCCTCGACAACCGCACGAAACTTTCCTTCCATCGTGCGATAAATTAAATCTGGACGATCATCACGAATGACCGGTTTATTTGTCGGAATGACGATCACTTGCATATTGTAAATGTTGCGGAATTCTTCTTCTTCTGTTTTCGCTGTTCCCGTCATACCAGCAAGCTTCTCATACATACGGAAATAGTTTTGGAACGTAATCGTCGCAAGCGTCATTGATTCATTTTGAATCTCAAGTCCTTCTTTTGCTTCGATCGCTTGATGAAGCCCATCGCTATATCGGCGTCCACGCATGAGACGACCTGTAAACGGGTCAACGATGACGATTTTTCCGTCCTCAACGACGTAATCGACGTCGCGCTGCATGACAACGTGCGCACGCAACGCTTGGTTAATATGATGGTTTAACGTCACATGTTTTAAATCGAATAAGTTGTCGATTCCAAACGCACGCTCTGCTTTGTTCATTCCTTCTTCAGTAAGCTGCACACTCTTCGTTTTTTCATCGTACGTATAATCGACATCTCGTTTTAATGTGCGGACGAACGCATTCGCTTGAATGTACAATTTTGTAGACTTTTGCGCTGTCCCTGAAATAATGAGCGGCGTACGTGCTTCGTCAATTAAAATGGAGTCGACTTCGTCAATAATCGCATAATGAAGCGGACGTTGCACCATATGTTCTTTATATAACACCATGTTATCGCGCAAATAGTCGAAACCAAATTCGTTATTCGTTCCATATGTAATATCAGCGTTGTAAGCCGCTTGTTTTTCTTCGCGCGACATATTGCTTAAATTTAGTCCGACAGATAAACCTAAAAACTGATACAATCTGCCCATTTCGTGTGCGTCGCGGCTTGCTAAGTATTCGTTTACCGTCACGACATGGACGCCTTTTCCTGTTAATGCATTTAAATAGACAGGCATCGTTGCGGTTAACGTTTTTCCTTCCCCTGTCTTCATTTCAGCAATGTTGCCTTCATGAAGCGCGATGCCCCCCATTAATTGCACTTTATACGGATACATGCCAAGCACGCGCTTTGCTGCTTCGCGAACGACCGCAAACGCTTCGACAAGCAGATCATCGAGCGTTTCACCTTTTTCAAGACGAGCTTTAAATTGTTCTGTTTTTTGACGCAATTCGTCATCAGAAAGCTGCGCCATTTGCGGACCGAGCGCATCAATTTCATTCGCAATTTTTTCTAATCGCGCAATTTGCCGTTTATTCGGATCAAACACTTTTTTTAACATTCCAAGCATACAAAAACGCCCCTTGCTTATATAGTCGCTAATTACCATCATATCACTTACAAGAAAAGGTGACAACTCATACGGAAAAAGAGAACATGTGGGAAAAAAGAAAAAAACCAGCTTCTTCGCTGGATTACACTTGCGATTGTAGTTGTTCGATGGAGGCTTCGACTCTGAGTAAGCGCTTGTTGAGGGCGTAAATTTCAAATCCTTTTTCGTCAATCTTTTTGTAAATGTTTTGCAGTAATGTGCGCACATCGTCGGCTAGTTGAATTTCTAAACGTTGCACCGTTTCTTT
Organism: Anoxybacillus sp. ST70; assembly: GCF_019553625.1. Taxonomy (NCBI): domain Bacteria; kingdom Bacillati; phylum Bacillota; class Bacilli; order Caryophanales; family Anoxybacillaceae; genus Anoxybacillus; species Anoxybacillus sp. ST70. The sequence goes on along the minus strand of NZ_JAHZOF010000005.1, from coordinate 120,425 downwards.
TACGTCGCTTAGTTGTGTTTCCACATGCTCGAGACGTTTCTTGACATCGCACATCTCTTCCTCAAGGCGACTGATACGCTCATTCGTTTCTTTCATTTCTTGTTCAAGCGCATCTAACCGGCTTTCCATGTTAGCAAAACGTTCATCAATTTGCGCAAACCGTTTGTCAATCTGAGCAAATCTTTCATCAACTTGCTTAAATCTTTCATCAACTTGCTTAAATCTTTCATCGATCTGAGCAAATCTTTCATCAATTTGTTTAAATCTTTCATCGATTTGGGCGAATCGTTCGTCAATTTGAGCAAAACGCTCATCAATTTGCTGAAATCTCTCATCAATCTGCGCAAATCTTTCGCGCACTTCTTGTTGAAACTGCAGAAAATGACTTTCAATACTTGTCAACTTCCCTAAAATTTCACGTAAGATTGCTTCCACCTTTTTTCACCTCCTTTCACATTATACCACCCTCTGTCTTTCGTCGACAGAGGGTGGATAGGATTAGTTCGCTTCAATTAAGCCGTATTTACCATCTTTTCGTTTGTAAACAACGTTTGTGCGGTTTGTTTCCGCGTTAATAAAGACGTAAAAGTTATGGCCAAGCATATTCATTTGCAAAATGGCTTCTTCGCTATCCATCGGCTTTAAACTGAAACGCTTCGTACGTACAACTTCAAATTCTTCTTCCTCATGCTCTTCTGTTGCGACAGGAGCGGTTGTCGTAAGTGTCAAACCGTTTGCTTCTTTTTCACGCATTTTTCGGTTCACTTTCGTTTTATGTTTACGAATTTGGCGTTCGAGTTTATCGACGACCAAATCAATTGCCGCATACATATCGTCATGGCGCTCTTCCGCACGCAATACAATTTGTGGCATTGGGATCGTTACTTCAATTTTCGATTGTTTATCGTTATATACCTTTAAATTAACGTGAACAGTAACTCCTTCAGTCGTTTCAAAATAACGTTCTAATTTCCCAATTTTTTTCTCAACATACTCTCGAATCGCTTGTGTAACCTCGATGTTTTCTCCGCGAATGTTGTATTTCATACGCTGTTCCTCCTTTTATGAAAGGTTGATTACTTATTTCTACAATTCCCTACAAAACTCCTTCTCAATCGTCACATTTTTTGTGAAAAAATGATGAACAGGATAGCCAACCTTATCCATATCAACAAACATGTTTAGAGACTATCCAAAACATATTGTGGAGACGGCTTTGATGAACAAAAAAGACGGATATTTCTACCCGTCCCTAATTTTTCAAAGCTCACTAGCTATTTATTGTTTTTTGTCATAAAACCGTCCATCACTTATTTCTACTTGTTCAAACAAGTTTATATACATTTTCTGTAATTTCTTTTTCTCAGTCCATTTCTTTAAGTCACTTCTTATTTCTTCGTATAAACGATGCATTTCTTTTTGAATATTGTTTTCCATCTCTACAAATTTCCTAGCTTTCGGGTGATCTTTTAACTGATAGCCGTTTTTCTTCTTTATCTCTTCAATGATTTTTTCTCGTTCATCGATTAATTGCAAAACATGTTGAACCTTCCCATCTCGATCGTCATTCTCATGCTGCAAAACATTCAATAAAGTCTCCGAACAAGAAAAAAGCCGATCAATCGCATCCATTTACGCTTGATCTCCTTTGAAATTTTTTTGACGATTCAACCTGATTACTTCTTTCCACGTATCACGGAACTCCATGACCAAATTTTCCACTTCTTCCACCATCAAAACATCATTTTTTATATTCGCTTGTATTAAACGATAATGCATATACTCATACATAATCATCATTTGTTTAGCTATTTCATACTCTTGATTTAGCGTCACCATAAGCTCTTGAATAATTTTTTGGGCTTTTTGTAAATTTTCATTTCGTTCATTTATACGATTTTCGTGTATTGCCTCTTTTGCCTTATTTAAAAATTTAAGGCAACCATTATAAAGCATAAGCGTTAGCTCACCCGGAGAAGCTGTACTCACACTATTTTGTTGATAAGCACGATGTGCCTGTTCCGTTGCCATGCTTACAATCACCTACCTAATTTTTTATATCATTCCTTATGACATTCCCCCGCCAAACTGTCCCATCAACCATGCTGATTGCTGATTCCCTTTTGAAATAGCTTTCTCCATCATTGAAAACTGTCTCCAATAACGTGTTTCAATATCTTGCAACCGACGTTGAAAATCGAAAATCTGCTTATCCACATTTTTTAACTGAACGCCGAGGGAATACTGATTTTCTGTATATGTCGGCTTTCCTGCCTTTTTTTCAATGTTAACAATCGTTTTCTTCACTGTATCACGAAGACGTTGCACAATCCCTCGCGTATCGGAAACAACTTGATTTGTGCCTGAATCTTTCGTTATACTCCCTATCTGCGTGAACGTTTTAACCACTTTATCCGGATCGGTTTCAAGTGCTTTTCTCAATTTCTCTTTATCAATAGTGAGCACTCCATTATTAACAATGTTATTCGTTGTAGTAATCCCTAATTCAAAAATCGTATCAACGACATCACTTCCGAGCCCATCTACTTTTCCATACAAATCACGACGCAGCTGCGATAAAGTACTTGAAATAATCGAATCGCCACGAAGTAATCCACTTTTCGCCTTTTCTTCCCAAAGCTCAATTTGTTTCTCAGACATTTCTTTTTTCTGTTCCTCTGTTAGAGGCGGATAATCTCGATATTTTTTCTCTCTTATTTTATCATTTAGGGAAGTTATTAGCTCGTTGTATTTATTAACAAATTCCTCTATCTTTCCAATCATCCCGTCAATATCTATAGAAGAAGTGACCGTCACAGGTGCCGTAGTCACAGCTTTTAATGTGTACTCTATACCGTTAATTGTAAATGTATTCGTTTGTCTTTCCATTTCTAATCCATTTAACGTGAATGAAGCATTTTCACCTCCATCTGCCAATGTAATCACATCTACAGTTCCAGATTCATCTTTAGCTGTTTTTTGAAACCCAAAAATCGTGCTAAAAATATCTTCTCCCGTCGCTGATTGAACATAAACCTCTGCTTTATTAATGTCCGTATCCAGAGTACCTGTTGTACGTGTAGAAATCCCTAGTTTCTTAGACTTCTCATCAAAAACAGCATTAATGTTTAAGCTGGATTGGTTCAGTTTTTTCACAACATCCGATACTTTATCAGTCGTCTTAAAAGCAATATCTTCTTGTTTATAAGTTCCATTAGCTTGAAGAGCAAAAATTGTAACTGTTGTATCTCCTGTAAGACCTAGATCTGCTAACGTTGCCTCAGACGTATAATCGCTCACTTCTGCAGATACACCTGTTGCAGCTTTCGCCAAACGAGCAACCTCAATCGTATTTGTAGAATCATAAGAACTAGATAAGGCTTTTACACTTACTGCTGATTCATTCGAAGAAATCGCCGTCTTTTTATATAAATTGCTTGATAACATAAAATGATTAGACAAATATGTGTCAAAATCCGCTAGTTTTTTATTCACATCCCGATATGCATCTCTTTGCCATTCAAAAACTTGCTTCTTTTGATATAATCTGTTTAATGGGATACGTTCCGCTTTCATTAAATCTCCGACAATTTTATCAATATCCATTCCACTTGCTAAACCGCCTATTCTCATCGTTGACATTGTATCATAGCCCCTTTCTAAATTTTCTCATCAATAATCATGCCTAAAAATTTTTGCATCGTATAAAAAGCATCTAACAACTTTTTTGGAGGAATTTCGCGAATCACTTCTTTTGTTTCCGTATCGATCACTTGCACATAATATTGTTCAAGCTCTTCATGAATGACAAATTGAACAGCACGATGATGTACATCAAAAAATTTGTTCAACGCATCAACTGCACCTTCTATCGTCTTTTTGGATAATTGAACACTCTGTTTGTTTTCATTTTCCAGTATATTTTTCATCACATTCAAATTTTCTTTAGAGTGCGGCATAGATGCATCATTCAAAATGGTTGAATTTGTAATTTTCATAACCTCCGTCCCCCTCGTACATTTCCTTATCATTTATATCGGCTTTACTGAAAATTTTTTAAATAGCAGTATTTACTTAACCTAAAAAAAGTCGATATATAAGATTGAGAAGAAAAGGGAGCGAGGTGATAAAGATGAAAGTACAAAATAACGCATTGATCGCCTTTTCTATGAATCGATATCAGCGCAATAATGCGATAGTCGAAAGAACACTAAACAAACTTTCTTCAGGGATGAAGATTTATCGGGCGAGTGAAGATGCAGCTGGGCTAAGTATTTCTGAAACGTTAAGAGCACAAATTAGAGGACTAGAGCAATCACAGCGCAATATGCAAGATGGGCTTTCTGTACTCAAATCTGCTGAAGAAGGGCTCATGAATGTCAACAGTCTTTTACATCGAATAAGAGAATTAGCTGTGCAAAGTGCAAATGATACTTTAAACACATCGGATCGTATAGCAAGCCAAAAAGAGCTCGATCAATTGCTACAAGCGATTGACGATACAGCAGAAAAATTAGAGTTTAATACGAAAAAGATTCTTGGTGAAAACAGGCCTTTACTCCTTCAAGTCGGAGGTAATCCCGGACAAACGATTGCTGTTGATTTAGTCGACATAAGCACAAGCAGGCTCGGCTTAAACGGCGTAACCTTATTAACACAACAAGACGCAGAACAATTGATTACAAAAGTTGATCGTGCTCTTGTCCAAGTCACGCAACATGTAACAAATGTTGGATCCGATTATGAAGCGATTGAACACCATTTAAACCACGCCATGTTGAAAGAGAGCAACTTGCTTACATCCGAATCTTTACTAAGAGATACAGATGTAGCTCGTGAGATGATGAACTACATTAGCATTACCATTCGCCAAAAAGGTGATCACTTACTTATTTCACATATAAATCGAAACGTGGAGGAAACACTAAAATTATTCAAATAATAAAAAGGTGTCCCCTAAAATAGCGGGACACCTTCTTTTGTTATAAAATTAGGAAGTATTCTTTGTGCGTCATTCTATTTGTATGCATGTATCTAAGGCAGTTTTATAACAACATGTCCCAACTTAATGGAGTTCCTTTTTTTACATCCTTCTTAGCCGTTTTTCCGATGACTAAATCATAATATTTTGGGGGTAATCCATATCCGGGACGAATAATTTTAATGTTCTCTCTCGTAAACAATTCTCCTTCTTTTATGTCTTGCGCCACATAAATCGATCTTCTAAATTTCAATGATGCTTTCTCCTTCTCCATTGGACCATACTTTACTTCCCCTAATGCCTGCCATGCTCTTTCCGTCTCTACTACAAGAGCTTTCATTTCGTCAGGTTCCATTGAAAACGCAGAATCTACCCCACCATCTGCTCTTGATAATGTGAAATGCTTTTCAATGACCGTCGCTCCTAACGCAACACTGGCAACTGCAACCCCTACTCCCATCGTGTGATCGGATAAACCGACTTGACAGTCAAATAATTCCCTCATATGCGGAATGGTTAATATATTTGTATTTTCAGGAGAGGCTGGATAGGTGCTTGTACATTTCAAAAGAACTAGATCCTTACAACCTGCTTCTCTCGCTGCTCGAACAGTTTCATCCAATTCAGCTACGGTTGCCATTCCCGTTGAAATAATCATTGGTTTACCTGTTGAAGCAACTTTCTTAATAAGTGGAATATCATTATTTTCAAAAGATGCAATCTTATACATTGGTACATCTAATTCTTCTAAAAAGTCTACTGCTGTTTCATCGAAAGGGGTGCTAAAAGGAATCATTCCTAATTCTCGGGCACGATCAAAAATAGGTTTGTGCCATTCCCAAGGAGTATAGGCTTGTTGGTATAGCTGATATAACGTATTCCCCTTCCATAAACTATCGCTATCTTCAATTTTAAATTCAGGATTTTCCAAATTCAATGTCATTGTATCCGCTGTATATGTTTGAATCTTTAACGCGTGTGCTCCAGCCTTAGCAGCTGCTTCAACAATCGCTAAAGCACGTTCTAAGGATTGATTATGGTTCCCAGACATTTCCGCAATAATAAACGGCTTATGGTTTGGACCTATAAATTTATCCATCACTTTAAAATCCATTCCTAAGTTCTCCCCATTAAAATATTATTTCTTTATCTGCTCTAAAAATCTTCTTTCCTACGATATTATTTGGTATACGCAAATGTTCCTCTTTTAATTCATTAAATAAATCAAGAATAGCCCATTGTACATCTTTAAAGCCTAACTTATGTCTGAATACTACTGTACTTGAAAATCTTGGATTTATCTCAAAAATAATCGGACCCTTTTTAGTCATTCTTAACTGAAAATTAACACTTCCTTGAAAATTTATATTTTTTGATAAACTAATAAGTAATTTTTCAATTGTATCGTTTTTCACAACTTCCGCGTAACCTGTTCTCCCTCCAGCTAATACTCTTTTGAAAATAATTGTTCGACTAATACCTTTTTTTGTACGAAAAACACCACACGTATATTCTTCATCGTCTGGTAAGAGTAACTCTTGGAAAATAAAATTTTTATAATTATTATTATTTTTGTAAAAAGAGAGATTATCATCTCGAACGATATTAACTGTTTTACTACCAGATCCATCTCTACTTTTAATTATACATGGAATTTCCAGTGGGTTTCCCTCAGATACCTCCACAGTCCATGGAAAAGGATATCCATTTTCCCTTAAGTAATTTGCTGTATGAAGTTTATCAAAACCTATTTCCATGATATTAAAGCTAGGCATTAATAACGGGACACCATTAATTTTTTTTATATTGTTTATATAAAAAAATCTAAGTTCAGGCTCAGATACTGGAATAATTAATTCTACATTGTGTTTTTTTACCAAATCACTTATTACTTCTATATAGTCAGCTTGGGTTACTCTAGGTACTTTAAAAAATGTATCATAAAAATATTCTGCAGGAAATTGGTCATTTATATCGGTACCATATATTCTATTAATCCAAGGAATTTCTCTTAATATAGTTGATATCCCTAAGCCAATATCTCCTGCACAACCTGTAATAAGAACGGAGTTTAAATACATTAATACTCTATTTGCCTCCTTAAAAGTTGTCTAGTCTATTCCGTGTTAGAATAGATTTAAGATAATCATTTTCATAGTCATATCGTTCAATATCTTCTATTAATTTACTTATGTTATAAGGTGTTCTATGTGATATATACACACTATTATCTGTATTAAAGATTCCCCAACAAGCTAAACCACCAATGTCTCTGCTTTGTCCTACAGAACCAACATTCACTAATAATCTGCCATTATAACTATAGGTGAATGGATAATGTGAATGACCTATAAATACACAATCGTGATTTGAAGCTAGATATTGATTCAATTTTTCTTGAGAACAGTCAGGATATACATATTCATCCGGACTTAAGGGTGAACCATGACACAATTTAAAACTAATGCCATCAATGTTTACTTCTTCCTCATCAGGCAAACCTATCAACCAATCTATTTCTTCACTGCTTAGTTTTTCTAAAGCGAGTTCATGTCCATATCCATATTTCATTCTAACTGTATTAATATCAATCTCTTTATTAAGAATCTTTTTTAACATTCTCTCATGATTTCCTTTTATAATTGTACATGGTAATTTTCTAATATATCTGACAACCATTTCTGGCTGATAATAATATCCTATTAGATCACCTAGCACAAAAAAATATTCAATCCCAATCTTACTAGCATGTTTAAGCACGGTATCTAGTGCGTGATAATTTCCATGAATATCAGATAAAATACCTATTTTCATTTTAGATACCCTTTCAAAATATCAATCGCAACCTCATCTGGGGATTTTAATTGTCCTAATTTTTTGTAAGATTGGAATGTTTCGAGTAATGGAAAGTCTTCTTTATCACTTTTCCTAATTACCTCTTGCATACCTGTGTCCATTACTCCAGGGTCAATATGAAATACTGTTATCTGTTTATATTCATCTTTCAAAACATCTAAAAAAGTCTTAATTGCTTTTTTAGATGAACAATAGAGACTCCAACCAGGAATCGACCGTTCCGCAGCTCCAGATGTAATATTAAGAATTTTCATCGGCATATTCCTCGGCTTGTTTTTTAGAATTACGTTTAATATATATACAACTGAAGCATAGTTTATATTAATATGTTTAAAAATCATTTCATCATCTTCAATTCTTCCTAGTCTTTTTATGGGTTCAACAACTCCAGCATTATTAATAAAAACGATTTCGTTAAATTTCTCAAAAAATTCTTTGTTCAATGTATTTTCGAAAGGATTAGAAGACGGAGTATGTGAAAGATCATAAATTACTAATTTTATTTTATTTGGGTGAACTTTTGAAAGTTGTATTTGGTCTTCTGTAAACCGTCTACCTATTATGACAATAAATGCTTTATCTTGTAATAATAGTTTTTTAAACAAAGAATAACCCAAGCCGCGCGAAACTCCTGTTATAAAAAATAAACGCAATAATGACACCTACCTCTAGTAGACTTTCATTTTTCCAAAGCTTTTGTATTGTTTTCGCAATCTATCTTTTTTCATGATCATTTATCTTTATTTTTTAATATAATGTAACAATATATTTGGTTATCCGAGACTTTAAAATTTGAATAATTCGTTTATTACTCTATATTTGCCTAAACCGTCTACTATTTCTAAAGCCTTCATAGAAGCATGTGATAAATTTATATCTTTATTTTGGAATTTATATAAGGCACTTACAATATCTTTTTCATTAACTTCTTCTGATTTGCCTAGATAATAATCGATACCAAGGCTACTTAAAGCTTGACATATTTCAATTTGGTTATAGGCTACCGAAATCAAAATGGCTGGTAATCCCATACAATACCTTTCCCATGTAGTAGACCCACCAGCACAAATAGCTAAATTCGATTGTTTCATTAATTTTGCCATATAGTCTATACCACAATGAAAGTTTATATTAGGAAAACGACTACAATAATCTTTTATTCTATATTTATAGGGATTAGAAGCTCCTACAACTACATCAATATTGATTTTATTATTATCCAATAGATTTAAAGCATGTAAAGTTTTTAAGGTTTCGTTTGTAGGATCACTCCCACCAAAAAACACTAAAATATTTTTGATCTCATCATTTTTTTTATTATTTAAAATCTTTCTTAAGTCGATAAACTCATTCCTTAATAATGCATATTCGGGACCTAAAAGTAGTTTACAATTTGAGGGGACTAAACATTTATAACGATCCTCTAAATTTAAATAATAATTTTGATCTAATAGAATATCACATAAATGCTTTCTATCTGCTAAATCGTCAATAACCATGATATGTTTACTGTAATTTATTAATTGATTTTCCCATTTATGATCTAGTGCATAGTGGTCAATAATTAACCAGTCAACGTAATGAAAATTTTTTTCAATAATTTCAATTGTTTGATGAGCATCTATCTCCCAACTTGTCTCAAGCCATTGAGCATGTTTAGTGTCACAATTATTTATTATTTTGTTTTGAGATGGTAAACAATAGACCCGGTATCCTCTCTGATTGATTAAATCGCACAAATGCCCCTTTAGTTTTCTTGAAATAAATATAACCTCATGCCCACGGTCTTTTAATTCCTCAGCCAATGTTAAACAGCGCATAACATGGCCAGTTCCTATTTGAAAAGAAGCATCAACTCTAAAAACAGCTTTCATAGTCACCATATCTCCATTGATATCTATTAATAAATACTTTTATTCAAATAATTTTTTCTGCTCAACATGACTGTTAATATCAAACCATGCTGGATTTCTATCAATTAGCTTTAACACATCATCCATATTGAAATATGTGTTTTCTGGATAAAGTTTACTAATGATTTTTTCTATTAATTCAAAATCTTCCTCTGTGTCCACTGTCCAACGATGCTTACTTTCGTCCTCCTCGTTTGAAACATTACAAAGTCTGAATTGATCAGGATGATGATACATATAGGCCGTTACATGCTCTCGATATACCGACCCTTTTGCTTCTTCATGAGCTCTTTTTAACACTTCATACGACACTACTTCTGTATCCATCCCTCGCGGATATGTACGCGTTAATGTGTTTGACACATAATCGTATCGATCTCTATTATCCAAATATTGTTCAACCACTTTATCAATAACCATCGGATCAATAATTGGACAATCGGATGTTAAACGAACGATTACATCTACACCAAATGTTGTTGCTGCTTCATAATAGCGCGACAACACATCCTCCTCCGAACCACGATAGTAAGGAATCGAAAGTTGCTGACAAAGTTGAACGATTGGGTCATCACTTTCTTTCGTCGTTGTCGCAATAATTATTTCATCAATCGTTTTCGCTCTTTTTACCCTTTCAATTTGATATTCAAGTAACGTTTTATCAAGTACTTTTTTTAATACTTTCCCCGGAAGTCTAGTTGAGCCCATACGCGCTTGGATAATCGCAGCAACCTTCACTTTCTCACCTTCTTATTTTTTGTAATAGGCTATCGTCCTCTTTACAGCATGAATTACATCGTTAACATCTTCTTCACTCATCGCTGGGAATAAAGGCAACGTAATCACTTCTTCATACAATTTTTCAGCATTTGGACACATTCCTTTTTTGTAACCCAGTTGTTGATAATAAGGCTGTAAATGAATAGGGATGTAGTGAACGTTGACACCAATGTTTTGTTGTTGAAGTGCTTCAAAAATTTCGCGTCTTGACGCTGTTAGTTTATCCAATTTCAATCGAATCATATATAAGTGCCAACTTGAATCTCCATCTTTATGTTGGAATGGCGTAATAATTTCATTCACATCTTTGAACACTTCATTATACATTGCAACAAATTTTCGACGAAGTGCAATAAATTGATCAATCTTCTTCAGCTGGCTCGTCCCTAGCGCTGCTTGAATATCAGTCATTCGATAATTATAACCAAGGAATTGCATTTCATAATACCAAGGACCGTGATATTCTTTCAGTTTTTCCTTATCGCGCGTAATCCCATGAGAGCGGAATTGTAGTAATTTCTCATAATACTCTTCATTATTCGTCGTAATCACACCACCTTCACCCGATGTAATATGTTTTACTGGGTGAAAGCTGAACATCGTCATATCACTAATGGAGCCGATTTTTCTACCCTTATATGTCGCTCCTAACGCATGCGCTGCATCTTCAATGACGACAAGGCTATGCTTTCTGGCGATTTCTAAAATACGGTCTAGTTCAACCGGTTGACCTGTGAAATCAACAGGGATGATAGCCTTTGTCTTATTCGTTATCTTCTCTTCGATTTTATTTGGGTCAATATTGTACGTTTTCTCATCAATATCCGCAAAAACAGGTATCCCACCTTGATAAAGCACACAATTCGCACTTGCAGCAAAGGTCATCGGTGTTGTGATCACTTCATCTCCTTGACCAATCCCCGCCGCAAAACAAGCACCATGGAGCGCTGCTGTGCCATTCGAAAAAGCAACAGCATATTTTGCCCCGACATATTGTGCAACAGCTTGTTCAAATTTTGAAATATCCGGACCGGTTGTTAAGTAATCTCCTTTTAATACTTCTACAACTGCTTCAATGTCCTCCTCATCAATCCATTGCTTTCCATAGGGCAAATATGATTGACGAATCGGTTCCCAAGATGTTGACTTCCCCACCTTATCATCTCCTCGAAAAATGAAAACAACTACTTTACATTCCATCTACCAACTCTCGTAACTCTTCCACCGTTAACCATTGCGTGTTCGTATCGCTCGTATATTTAAATCCATCTGGAAGCGTTTTTCCTCCTTCTACATACGCTTCAGACCACCATGGAAACTCCGGTTGAATAACATAATAAGTGTCAAATTCCAAAGTACGGCGAGCATCATCTTCCGTAATCATCGCTTCATGAAGCTTCTCTCCCGGACGGATACCAACAATTTCAATTTCACATTCTGGTGCAATCGCCTTGGCTAAATCAACTACTCTCATACTTGGGATTTTCGGAACAAAAATTTCTCCCCCACGCATACGTTGTAAGTTATCTAACACAAATTGCACACCTTGATCAAGGGTGATCCAGAAACGTGTCATTCTCTCATCTGTAATCGGCAACTTGCCTGTATGGCGCATTTTCTTAAAGAACGGAACGACACTCCCTCGGCTGCCAACTACATTTCCGTAGCGAACTACTGAAAACTTCGTATCCTTAAATCCAACATATGAATTCGCAGCCACAAATAACTTGTCTGATGCAAGTTTTGTTGCACCATAGAGATTGATAGGAGCCGCTGCTTTGTCCGTACTTAAAGCAATCACTTTTTTGACTCCTCGATCGATCGCTGCTTCAATGACGTTTTGCGCTCCGTAAATATTCGTCTTAATCGCTTCGAACGGATTATACTCGCATGCTCCAACATGTTTCAGTGCTGCTGCATGTACAACAATATCTACCCCATCAAACGCTCGATACAAACGATCTTTGTCACGGACATCCCCAATAAAAAAACGGAGGCGAGGATCGTTATATTCTTGCGACATCTCATATTGTTTTAACTCATCCCGACTGAATATGATAACTTTTTTTACATCATAGGCCAATATAGTTTTTACAAATTTTTTCCCAAATGATCCTGTACCGCCAGTAACAAGGACGACTTGATTTTCAAACATTTCTATCACCTTTTTCTATATCTTACTTTAATTCCCCTCAACGTCGTTACATTGAACAAATTGTCCTTCGATCATATTGTCGATAAATGGCGCAATTTCGTATTCAAACAAATCCGCAACTAATACATAATCTTGTATTTCCAATCCCTCGTTAATCTCATATAAATATTCATTCAGCCCCTCCATTGATACGCTAAATGCAAAACCATTCTTTTGCATTAAATGTACAACTTGAAGAAGCCATGACGCCCCTTCTACAAATTGAGCAAGTAGCTGTAGCGCCTCTCCAACGTTATCTTTCCTTAGTTTTTCGGCAATCGTTACACAACCATCTTTTACACGAAATAAATATGAAAAAAAAGTTTCTTGGGTCTCTTGAATAAGCTGATTCATCATCATTCCCCTTTCATATTTGCTATTTTTTCTTTTATTCTTTTTCGCAACTCACTTAAATAAAACACCGTTTCGCTAGCTGCCTTTTCCACTCCTCCATATAAGGCTTTCGAGCGGTGATATACTCGATGGAACATTTCTTTTTTTGTTTCATTTTCACTCGGCAAAAATTCACATAAAATATGATATACAATAGGCATTAATAAATATTGCATAATCCCTGTTTTTAGTTGTTCATCTAGCTTTCGATCATATTTATTTAATTTTTTCAATATATGTTCATCAAAATACTGGTTTGAACGATTTTTACCTAGCAAACGAATCGCCTTTTTACAAATATCAGCAACCTCTTGATACTTTTCTATTTCCCTCTCTATTCTCTCTAAAAACACTTCCCATTCTTCCTGACTTCTTTTTTGAGGCTGTACAAATTGGTCAACGAATACGGTTCGCCCGTCATCAAAACGAATATATTTTTCAATAAATTGTTTAAACGGGATTTGCTTATATCCTTCTAAACGTACGCCACCTTCTGTACAGTTAAATAAACGGTTGCTATCGTCAACAAAAGAAGCAAACTGTTCAAACGATGTTTTCATCGAGTAAAATCCATAATCCGTCAAAACCTCATCACCGAAATACCCTTCGGTATAAAACATTCCACGTTGCTTTTTATCTTCTTCGCTTATTTCACGATAAAAACGGTTATGTTGAGCATGCGTTTGATTGTTTGTGTAAGCTAAATCTTGTCCGATTAAACAAATTGGTCCCGAAGTCAGGCGATGTGCGATAAATAAAGCAAAATTCGCCACAGAACCACCAGACAGCACAGATGGAACATGCTTATTCAACAGTTGTGTCGTTAAGCTCGCCATGTCATAGTCCATATTGTTTGGAATAAAAAACGCTCGTTTTCCTTTATGCTCATCAATAATTTGATGGTGAACTAATAAAGAGTAAATAACAAATATATCGTCCATATCGATCGATTCGAAATGCAAATAGTTATTTATTCCTCCATCTATTGTAACAACAATGTGTGGTTTTATATGATGAGCAAGCAGCGTATTAATTGTAGAACCTGCACAAATAATTAGCGCCTTTTCTCTTACTTGCTCTAATAAAGGCAGCTGTTTTGTTAAAGAAGGTCCGCCAGCAACGATAATCGCTGGCGCATCAAACTGTTTTTCTAAAACTTGCAGCCCTTCGTCTTCAAATGCATGCACTAAATTAAACAAATAATTTTTTTGCCAATCATGCGCAAAAAAATTGAAAGTATTCCTATTTATTTTCTCCATAAAAACAACATCTTTTGCTTTTTTAAAACATTGCTTGCAAAGTTCCGAGTATATTTTATCGTAATTTGGCGAAATGATAAATTGAGCACCTTGCGGAAATCTTTTTATAAACACTTGTAAAATCGCTTCAAATTCGTCGACATGTTCAATCACGGCCACTTTTATACGCTCATTATTTACATGGGTGCTCTGAATATCTTTTTCAAGCGCTCGATTCGGCTCGACGACAAGAAGAAATTCATCGCTCGTTATCTTTTTTGCAAATTGTTGCACAATATATCCATTTCCGTATCCAAACAAAATGTGAAGATGATGTTTTTTATAATGTTTTTCAACGTACACCTCTGCTTCTTTTATTGGATCGTACTTGCTATGTAATAAATAGCCTGCCATTTTAAAAACAGGCAACCCTTCTCGTTTCGAATAAATCGTTTCGATATTAACTTGTTCAACCATAACTTTTCTCCTCTCATCTTTATGGAAGAGTAAATTAGCTCTCCTTTTATATCGGCACATTTTCACTCATTTGTTATATATTTTAGAGCAAAAAATAAAAAGAGACCTTAGAACCGCGCCTAAGATCTCTTTTTATGTTAATTAGCGAAGCAATTGCAATACGCCTTGTGGTTGTTGGTTCGCTTGCGCTAACATCGCTTGTGCTGCTTGCATTAAAATATTGTTTTTCGTAAACTCCATCATTTCCTTCGCCATGTCAACATCACGGATACGTGACTCAGCAGCAGTTAAGTTTTCTTGTGTTGCACCTAGGTTGTTAATTGTATGCTCTAAACGGTTTTGTACCGCACCGAGTTTCGCACGTTCGCTAGAAACTGTTTCAATTGCACTATTAATTGTTGAAATAGCGTCATCAGCAGCAGTTTGAGAAGAAATGCTTAATCCGCTCACACCTAAGCCGCTTGCAGTCATGGCATTAATTGTTAATGTGATCGCTTGACCAGAATTCGCACCGATATGGAAAGTTTTACCATTAAACGTACCATCTAACAGTTTTTGTGTGTTAAATTCTGTATTGTTTGCAATACGGTTAAGTTCAGAGATTAATTGATTCACTTCTGCTTGTAGAGCATCACGATCTTCTTGTGTGTTTGTGTCATTTGCTGATTGCACAGCAAGTTCGCGCATGCGTTGAAGGATTGCGTGAGTTTCCGTTAATGCACCTTCTGCTGTTTGAATTAATGAGATAGAGTCTTGTGCGTTTTTAGTAGCCATTTCAAGACCGCGAATTTGACCGCGCATTTTTTCAGAGATAGCAAGACCTGCAGCATCGTCGCCTGCACGGTTGATGCGGAAACCAGAAGAAAGCTTCTCAAGGTTTTTCGCTGTTTGCGTGTTGTTGAATGCTAATTGACGGTGCGTATTTAACGCTGAAATGTTGTGTTGAATTCTCATGTTCATTTCCTCCTTGAATTATATTTTTCTACATCCATGTAGTTGGGTGCGCAAGAAACAAAGTATATCTCCTGCTCCCAATCTTTATATCGGAGTGAATATAAAAATGTTTAGTCATTTTTTTATTTTTTTATTGTTTTTTTAGCTGATCGAATAAATGCTGTGAAACGTGCAGTGCTTGCTTATTTTCTTCTTGAATGAGCCGATACACTTCTTTGCGGTGCACATCGATATGCTTCGGAGCAACGACCCCTAACTTTACTTGATCTCCTTCAATGGCTAACACTTTAATCTCAATAGTATCCCCAATCATAATAGATTCATTTTTTTTCCGGGTAAGAACGAGCATTATCGTTCCCTCCCCTCGTTCACTTCACGCAAAGAAAAACGAATCGGATAATCGGTATTGTGCAGAATCAATTGCTTTCCTATTTTATCTCGTACATTAATAACAACAGGTGCCTTTAAATTTAACGTTGATTCGACAAACGGCTCTTTCAGCGTCATAATAACATACACTAAACAATCTTCTGGAGACGTTAATTTTAATGTTTCCGCCTCATCTTCCGATAAGTCAAAAGCATATTCAGGATAAAAAGCAAACGGGTATGCAACGACAAACCCGACATGCTGATGATGAATAGACTGCAAAATGGCGAATGATGTCGATTCTTCAAGAGGCAAAATTACAAAATGCTTTTCTTCCTCGAATCCGGGAATTCCGTTTGGAAAGTATATAACTTGATCTTCACAAACTTCGACTTCGCCCAAAAATTTTGACACCATTTTCATCTTACCGAGCTCCTTCCTTATTTCACAGAAAAAGCGGCACATCAAGCACCGCTTCACATTTAATACTTCACATCAATCTGTATAGATGGATATTGAATCATATGACCAGAAACTTTCCCTTGTTTATACTCATGAATAGGCGGATTAACTTTCGCTTGGATAATCGGCTTATTCTTTTCCACTTCGATCTCCACGCGCGCTGGTTCATAGTGAACATCTACACTATCTACAGATGGAATAAATGTAATTCCAAGCTGGCGATATGGGCGCATGCCTTTTCCTGTTGCGATTTCTGCGATCGGATTACCGCCATGCTCGATTCGCATCAACCGTTCTCCTTCTTCCGCTTGTCTAGCAATCCCCTCAAGCAAAGCTTGGCGTCCTTCTTTAGCAAACCGGCTCGTCGACTCAAGCGGACCAATTAGCCCCATATCTCTCCATGCCCTTGATTGATCAATGGTGAGACGAGCAGGTTGTTTATAAATATGGAGCGAAGCCGGCGGCTGTTCGATATATAATTCTGCTTTAGGCTGCTCAATATGCTGTGTTGGTTTTTGTATGTTCAAACCGAGCATCGCTTTTACAGTACGAATTTGTATTTGCGGCATATTCATTTTACTCACCTAACGCAAAAAATCAATTAATGTCGGCTGAATGATTCGCGCTCCTACACTTAGTGCAGCACGATGGACACTTTCCTGTGAAATAAGCTCTGTAATTGCTTTTTCGTAATCAATATCCTCGTTATTCGACATCACTTTTGTCGTAATAACTTCTTGTGTCGCTAAGCGATTTTCCATCATTTCCACTCGATTTTGTTTCGCCCCAAGTTCCGAACGAGCTGCCAACAAGGCATTTTGTTGATTCTCAACTTGTGTTAAATAACTACCAATTGTATTCCCTGTACTCCCTGGGTTATTCAAAGCTGTCTTCAAGTTTTGTAGCATGCCAACGATGCCAGTCGAGGCATCTCCAAATAAAGCCGCACCATCAATATTCACTTCTAATTCAATTCCATCAAACACTTCAATTTTCACTTTGTTATTGTTTGTGCCAGCTGAAAACGAAGGGTCATCTGGATAGCCAACAAATAGTGGATTTCTTGTGTCAGTTCCGTGAAAAATATATTTTCCACCTACTTTCGTATTAGCAATATCAACAATATGTTTTTGTAGTTGGTCAATTTCATCTGCAATTTTTTTGCGGTCATCAGGTGTTGCTGTATCTGTTGATGCTTGGACGACGAGCTCTTGAACACGTTGCAGTGCCATTCCCACTTTATCCAGTGCATCATCAGCACTGTCAATCCAGTTATGCACTTCACCAATATTCCGCTGATATTGCTTTACACGTTGCAAACTCTCACGATACGCAATTCCTTTCATCGCCACAACAGGATCATCAGAAGGGCGAGTAATCTTTTTTCCTGTCGTTAATTGCTCCTGAATCGTTCCAAGCCTTTGATAACTTGTCGATAAATGTCGTAACATATTATGAGCAAGCATTGATTGTGTTACTCTCATCTCATCCACCTACCTTTATATTCCGACACGTCCCATACCGTTAATAATTTTATCAAGCATTTCATCAACGACTGTAATCATGCGCGCAGCTGCACTGTACGCATGCTGAAATTTAACTAAATTTGTCATCTCCTCATCAAGAGAAACGGAGCTGACAGACTGGCGATTTTCATTGACAGACTTAGCTAACGTGTCGGCATTCACTTTCATTCTTTGAGCTTGTTGACCATCTACACCAATTTGCCCAATGAACCCTTCATAGAACGTTTGAATCGTTCCACCTTGAATAGGAACAGAAACAGGACTTCCTGAAATGGTGACCGTTCCACTCGTAATAAGCAAATCTTTTATTTTAGATAGATTTAGGGCATTTTCACCATTCCCAGGTTCGTTTAATGCAGTAGAAGCCGCAATTTTAGATAAATCGTTAATGCTCACTTGGATTGCACCCGCCGCTCCACTTACTGAACCCACACTAAAGAAGTCCAATCCTGTTGAGTTATCAAGTCCATATCCCGCGCGATGTTGGGCATTAAACATTTCCGCAAACGAGTATGCCATTTGATCTAATTTATTCAACATATCCGGATAATATCCAACAACGCTAGTAGGCGTACTTCCATACCCGTATGCTTCAATTAATGCTTTTATTTTTCCGTTCGCAAAGTCGTTTGGGGCAATCGTCGTACCGTCTGATAAAACAACGTTACGAACATATCCATTCGGATTCGTCGGGTCGCCAGAAATGCTCGGATCGATCGATAACGTTTTATATCCTGTACTTGATACAACTTCAATGGCTGCGCCAGTTGAATCAACGATTGAAATTTTGTAAATCCCCTCAGCAATCGGCAAAGCATTGCCACCCGTTGGTTGCTTGTCTACTTTTACTTGCACATACTTCGACAATTCGTCCACAAGCGCATCACGCCGATCATACAAGTCGTTCGGCAAATATCCATTCGGTTCAATCGCTTTGATTTGGTCGTTTAATTCACTAATTTGTCTTAAAATGGAGTTTACATCCAATAACCCCGTTTTAATTTGTTGACCTAAATCTTCACGAATTTGCGTCAGCGAACTATGCAAATAGTTAAAAGATTCTGCCACAGCAATGCCACGTTGTCTAACCGCTGCACGCGCACCCTCATTTTCTGGACTAACACTCAAATCTTGGAGAGACTCCCAAAATTGTGTCATCGCCTTCGCCAAGCCAAACTCAGTCGGCTCATTCATCACATCTTCCATTCGGCTAATAGCATCCAAACGCGTACTCCAGTAACCTGACTTCGTGCTTTCATTGCGATATTGGTAATCTAAAAAACTATCTCTTATTCGCTGAATCGATCCTGCTTCCACCCCTGTTCCCATCTGCCCCGGAATATTCGGGCGATTCATTGAAGCTGCTGGATATGGCTCTGTTTGGTTAAAATTCACACGTTGTCTCGAAAAATCCGGCGTATTAGCGTTCGCGATATTATGCCCTGTTACGTATATAGCTGATTGTTGTGTAAACATGCCCCGTTTAGCGACTTCTAATCCATGAAATGTAGACCTCAATGATATCTCCTCCAGCTTTTTATTTACACTTTCGAATCAAAAATAGACTGTCGCTCCTCATAAGAAGTTGGCTCATTGTTAGCACGATATTGTATATCTTTTCTTTGCGGATGCAACGCATCAAGCATGACGCAAACAAACTGTAACGATTGCTCAATAAGTTGTTGATTCAGCTCATTTATCCGTTTAAGTTCTTCAATATGCTGTAATAATTGCTTTCGCAACTCATGGAGAATCTTCTGTTCTTGCTCATCTGCATAACGCAAACATGATTCTACTGTTTGCTCTCCATCAATCCCTGTGATTTGCGTAACTATTCGCGCACGCTTTTTTTCTAACTGATTAAGCATCGCTACGTGTACTTGTTCTTCTCTTACAATGTCATCTAAAGCAGCGAAGTCCCCTTTTTTTAGCGCTTCCGTCTTTCTGTTTGCACTACTTTTTAATTGTTGATGCGTTTCGATATAATCACGCAACACACCAACAAGTTGCTGAATAGACAAATGAATCGCCCCTTTATGCCCATCTACTGCTTTCCTTGTTTATAAAACGCATATATACTTTTTGCTACTTCATAATTGTCAATTTGATACGTCCCGTTTTGCACACGTTCTTTTATGTCAGCAAGTTTTTTTTGCCGTTCTTTCTCCCATAAAGCTAACTGTTGCAGTTCTTTTGCCTCAACAGAAATATCGACTTGATCATTTTCTTTTAAACGCTTATGTTTTGAGACATCGCTTTCTATTCTGGAGCGATACGCATAAACATTTGACAGACGAACATGATCGATTCTCATCCTACTCCCTCCTTTTTTTCATGTATTACAAAACGAACGTTTCTTTATATTTATTATCGTCAAAAGAAAAAAAACATTTACAACAACACATTACTTTTCATCTTTTTTTATATAATATGTTGGGTTATTATTTTGTTTGTCTTTTCTTTTTTCTTCTTCATAGATCATATGAAGTTGTTTATTGACGTCTTTATTGCACGATTCACATAATTTTCCTTCACGAATAATTGTTCCACATCGAGCGCAAGGATATCCTAAATGAGGAAATTGACGTAATTGTAACCTCCCTGTTTTGATAAATTTGAACAACAATGCCTCTTCAACACCAGTAGCTTCTACGACTTGGGTAATTGTTGCCATCCGATTTTCTCTTTTACGTAAAAAATTATATACAACCTCAAAAGCTTCTTCCTCTTCCTTATAGCATTTCTCGCATATATCGCGAAATTTTGTTTTAAGAAACAGACCTCCACATACCGGACAATTGTCAAGATTCATAATTACCTCCCCCTTCTTTACTCTATACATATATGTTAATGATTAACCCTCGAATCGCATCAATTGTACCTAATAAATCTAATGTCGTTTTTTGTTCATTTAACAAATCTTCTGTTAATCGGATCAGTTGCTTGTCAATTTCTTTTACAATTTTATATACGCGAGATCGTCCATTCCACCCAAATCCATACTGCTCTGATAATTGAAACCCATTTTTTACCGTCTCATCGATGCATTGTTTTACAAGCTTTTTATATTTCCTTAAATCTTCTATTGTCCGCGATTCAACAAGTTTTTTTCCTTGTTCTTCAATTTCCCTGATTCTCTTTTCGAATTGTTCACCAACTAACCGATGATGCTGTTGACCTATTATTTCTGAAAATGATATTGAAGAAGATACAACTTGTTTTGTTTGCGATACATCAACAGAACCTATACTTTCCACTCTTTTGATTTCCATGTCGTCCGCTCCTATGATCGTTCAATTGCACGAATCAATTTTAACACTTCTCCAATTGCTGCGTATAGCTGTACAGGCATTCGATATTCTGGATCCATTAAGTTTTTAGCCAACTCCTCATCTTTTTGCACATACGGATAGTTCGTTAGTATATCCATTGTACTTACATTCACCGAAAAAGAGCCAGACTTTTGTTCGTAACTCGATATGGCCGTAAAATAATGATTTCCGTTCATATTCTCCACTCACGTTTCCTTTCTACATTCTTTGTATATTTAAGTTCAGGATCAGCGACTTCTTCTTTCGGTTCTTCTAGCTTGGCAATAACAATATCTCTTACTCGATACCCAATAGTTTCTAAATTTTCTTTTGTTGTGTTTATAAAGCTACGCAACGATTGATCAACTGCATCATCTTCTGTACGAATGGTTAATGTCACTTGTCTTTGTAGCGCTTGAAAAGAAACAGATACTTTTCCGTACCGTTCTGTATTCAACAAAAAGTATAAATAGCAATTTTCCCAATCTACTTTCCCATTTGCATTTCTCGAATGCAAATAAATTTGTACCGTTTTTATTTCCTCACCTTGTAAAAACGGTAATTGATAAAACATTGTTTGGGTATGACTTTCTTCTTGAAACTTGCTTAACAGCTGTTGCCCAGTAATATTCATCAACGCCTGTTCGGCTGTTTTAAACAAAGGATGCCCTTCATTTTTGGTCATTTTTATTAACCACGTTTTCAAGTTTTCTGCCGGCACTAAATCTTTCTCTACCAACAAAGAGCGAACAAGATCCTTTTCATGATAAAAACCAAGTTGGCGAAACTGTTCCAACACGTAGCGAGCAGACACTTCATCGTCCTTTGGCGGATGGGATAACATATGTTTCAATTGTTGAAATATTTGTTTTTCCATCGTCCAATGGCGGTTTAATTTTTCATTTGATGAAATGCGCACTATTTTTTGTTGAGAAGGTTGGAATTGAATTTGTTGAAGCATGTTCTTACTTTCCTGCACACATTTCAACGCTTGATCCATGCGTCCGTTTATTATCTCTGTTTTCGCTTCGGCAAGTTTGGCACTAATTTGAAGAAGTTTTTTCTCCATCTCCATATCAGCTAAATTTATTAAGTCTCCTTGTGAAATGACACGATCAAGCGCACGAACGGCTGCCTCGATAAAGTGTTTTCCTCGCTCTCTTGTTTGTAAATTTTGCTCCTTTTTAATAATCTCTATTGCTTTTTCTATTTTTGTATTTATATTTCTTTTTTCCTCTTTGAAATTACGCTCAGCCTCTGTCATTTTTTCTGTTACTGTTTTTACGATTACTTCTTTCATCTGTGAAGGTACAGATGGCATCCACTCTTCCTTAATTGAAAACGAAGAAATTTCTCCATATGTTAACTGCTCACTTTGTATAGTGTCATCTTGTACAACGAGAGGATCTATCACTTTCATCAATTTATTCAATTGTTCATCAAAACTAGATTCCTTCAACGCTTCATGAATGCATTGCAATTGAAAAGTGTTGATCGGTATCTTTTTACTAACCATCGTTTCAATCGTTTTTATTTTTTCTTTGACTGTCCCTTCTGCCATTTCAAAAAAACGCTGTAAGTTTAATTTTTCTTCGAGAGATAAACTTTTCCCTTGCTTGGAAAACATTTTTTCAATATCTTGTAAAAAATGTGAATTGATGTGCCCTTCTCGTTTCTCACATACTACGTTCCATATTCCGTCAGATTCACTTACGAATCGGACAAAACATGTTGATTCCTTCGGCACTTCTCCCTCGAATTGAACGTGTACATCTTGTCCTTGTATCGTCACAATGGCTTCACCATTTCCTAAATGCTTTTTTACCTTCCCAACATATACGCCTTCAGAACATAGCGGAGAAAAAGAATATAGAGATTGTACACGATTCATCGCCATCTCCCCACGAAGTTCCATCACCACTCACACTCCACTCACTCTTTTCTTTTATTATCGGCATACAAAAAGACAATGTTAACTACGAATTAATGTAAACGAACAAATATCTTGCGCACCTGCGTCATAAAGAAGTTTTGCCGCTTCGTGCACCGTCGCCCCTGTCGTGTAAATATCATCTACGATTACAATGCGCTTTCCTGCGACACTTCCTTCAGCGACAAAAAACTTCCGTCCGACAAAGCGTTCACGTCTCGTTTTTTTCGATTGTTTTTCGCCGTCGATCCGTCGCAAAGGGGAAATGATTGGAAATGGTAAAAGCGAAGCAATCGCTTCCGCTTGATTAAATCCGCGTTCAACTAATCGAGAAGGGCTAAGAGGAATAGGGACGAGAAGCACATCAGAAGAAAAATGTTTCGAGAAAACTGCGCGAATATCATGACGAAACGCTTCGACAAGCGCATAATCACCGCGAAATTTAAAACGGTTCATCACTTCTTTCATCCAATCATTATACATATACACCGAGACGTTTTGTTTTAAAGCACTTTTTCGTTTCTCCCACGCGATACAATCTTCACATACCGCTTGATCACTGAAACGGCTGCATCGTTCACAACAACTTCCTTCCAGACGAATAAAACGTGCACGGCAACGCGGGCAACAAACATCCGCTTGACGAATCGTCAAAAGGATGGAAAACGACATGTGTGGCATCCATTCATCATGACAAATGACACATTTCATTCGTCGATCAATCCTCTCTTTCGCGCTTCTTCGTTCATACGTACAATATGGCGCTTTGCTTTAAGCATTGCTTTCGTTTTTCCAAAATGAAAAAAGCGAATATCACCTGTCGGATATTGGGCACTCCGCCCGACCCGTCCAGCAATTTGCACGAGCGCACTTTCGGTAAAAATCGGTTGTTCTGCGCCTAACACAGCGACATCAACGTTGGGCACAGTCACCCCGCGCTCTAAAATGGTCGTTGTCACGAGAATAGGAATTTGCCCGCGCCGAAAAGCGAGCACTTTTTCTTTTCGTTTCGGATCTTCGGCATGCACCCCTTCAATGTGCGGATGAAATTGTTGCAAGTACGGAACAACTTGTTGTAACAAGTCGATGTGGGGAACGAATACAAAAGCTTGCTTCTTTTGTTCTAAACGGGCATACATCCATTGAACGACACATAAAGGTAAACGGTGGTGACGCCACTTTTTTTGCCAATTGCCGCACCATTCAAATGTAGGGACAGGGAGTGGGTGACGATGATAGCGCGCAGGAATGGTTACCGCTTTTCGCTTTCCACTTTTTACTTCATATTGCCATTGTTCGTTAGGTGTTGCGGTTAAGTAAATGAGTGAAGACGTCGGTTTTCGAGCACGTTCAACGGCATACGAAAGCATCGGATCAACGCTATACGGAAATGCATCCACTTCATCAACAATCATGACATCGAACGCCCGATAATACCGAAGTAGTTGATGCGTCGTTGCCACCGTCAATGAAGCAAGTTTACCACGGTCTTTGCTACCGCCATATAATGCCGCCATATCGACCGATGGAAATACGCTCGCCAAGCGCGGAGCTAGCTCTAAT
Organism: Anoxybacillus sp. ST70; assembly: GCF_019553625.1. Taxonomy (NCBI): domain Bacteria; kingdom Bacillati; phylum Bacillota; class Bacilli; order Caryophanales; family Anoxybacillaceae; genus Anoxybacillus; species Anoxybacillus sp. ST70. The sequence goes on along the minus strand of NZ_JAHZOF010000005.1, from coordinate 95,478 downwards.
ACGACATCTGTGCGCGGAGCGGCGATGCAAACGCGCTTTCCGCGCGACAGCGCCAGATTGATTCCCGCAAATAACACTTCCGTTTTTCCTGCACCACATACGGCCCAAACGAGCAAAGAGTCGTTTCGATCAATCGCCTGACACACTTCGTCGGAAGCAAGTTGTTGGGCTGGGGATAGTTTACCGCTCCATTTCAGCGGTGAAGAAAAAGAGGTGGAGGGAATTGGGCCCGTCCATATGACGAGCGGATTGCATTCGCTACATCGTCCCATCATGACACATTTTCGACAATACGTACATATGCGTCCGCACCGAGCGCACGGAAAAGAGGCAAAAAGTTGTTGATCCTCATTGTCGCATCGCACACAGCGATAACCTTTTTTCGTTTTGACGATACTGTCAACGATTTGAACATGTTTCGCATCATGAGAAAAAGAAAGTTCAGACTTTAGCAGCTGCTTGCCTGCGAGATGCAACGAAATCACCTCACTAAAAAAGAAGTGGACGAGTCGCCCACTTCTTCTATTCGCGCTAATCAAAAGAATTCCTGTTTATTTTTTGTACCAACCGAATCCCATTGCTCCTTCACCTAAATGTGTGCCAATGACCGGTCCGAAATAACTAAGGAAAAATTCAACGTGCGGGTATTGTTGTTCGAGCTTTTCTTTCCATGCGCGCGCTTCTTCTTCACGATTCGCATGAATGATGACCGCACGCATCGGAACGCCCAGCATCGCATCTTCAGCAAATAGCTCTTCTATTCGGCTTAACGCTTTTTTACGTGTACGAATTTTTTCAAACGGCACGATCACTTTATCAACAAAATGTAAAATCGGTTTCACTTGTAAAAGGCTGCCGATAAACGCTTGTGCGCCACTTAGCCGCCCACCGCGCTGCAAATGGGATAAATCATCAACCATAAAATAAGCGCGCACCGATCGCTTCATTTCATCTAGCCGCGCAATAATCGCCTCTGGATGCATACCTGCTTGTGCCATTTCTGCTGCCTCTATCGCATAAAAACCTTGCACCATGCAGCTAATTTCCGAATCGTATGCATACACGCGAATGCCTTCAACCATCTGCCCTGCGGAAACGGCTCCTTGGTACGTTCCACTAATGCCGCTTGATAAATGAATCGAAATGACCGCATCGTATTGTTTTGCAAGCTGCTCAAACGTTTCAACAAATAGACCAATCGGCGGCTGTGACGTTGTCGGCAGTTGTTCGCTCGTTTTTACTTTATCAAAAAAATCTTCTACACCTATATCGATTTCTTCTCGATACGTTTCCGTTCCAAAGACAACACTTAAAGGAATGATATGTATATTCAACTGTTCGCGAATATGCTTCGGGATATATGCTGTACTATCTGTTAAAATCGCCGTTTTCATTGCCTTTACCTTCCTTGTCCAAAATTTTTCCTACTTGCATTGTACTACATTATAAATATCCTTGCATTGAAAAAGGTTGTCGAATTCACTCGACAACCTTATTTCACTTCCACCCAGCCGTTTTTAATCGCAACAACAACCGCTTGCGTGCGATCATTAACATTTAATTTTTGCAAAATGTTGCTTACATGGTTTTTGACCGTTTTTTCGCTAATAAATAGCGCATCAGCAATACCTTTATTACTTTTTCCATCGACCAACAACTGCAACACTTCACATTCGCGGCGCGTCAATAAATGGTACGGTCGGCGTATCGCTTGTTTTTGCTTCTCTTGTCCTGTTCCCTCTCCAGCGACGAGACGACGATATTCTTTCACAAGATTATGCGTCACTTTCGGATGCAAGTACGAGCCGCCTTCCGACACAACACGAACTGCTTCAACTAAAGCGTCAGCATCCATTTCTTTTAACAAATATCCCATCGCCCCTGTTTGCAAGGCGTGCATGACGTAACTTTCATCATCGTGAATCGACAAAATGATCACTTTTGTATCCGGATACGCCTCGATGAGTTGGCGCGTCGCCTCCACGCCATTGACATGCGGCATATTAATGTCCATGATGACGACATCTGGTTTATATTGATCAACAAGCGCCAGCGCTTCGTCTCCATCGCATCCTTCCGCAACAACTTCAAAATCTTGTTCAAAATCTAAAATGCGTTTAATTCCTTCTCGAAATAGTTTATGGTCATCAATTAAAACGATGCGCGTTTTCACTGTTGTTCCCCCTTCTCTTGCATCTTATGGAGCGGTATATGCATTGTAACGATCGTTCCGCGTCCAAGTTGTGAGTAAAGATGTAGCTTCCCTTCCAACCATTCGATACGCTCACGCATACCGATTAATCCGAATGCTTTATCTTTTTTTTCATTCGGATTAAATCCTTTGCCATCATCTTTCACGACGATCAGCAAACTATCTTTTTTTAGCTCTATTTTCACTTGAATCTCCTTCGCCTCCGCATGCTTTAACGCATTTTGCACAGCTTCTTGCACGAGGCGGAAAATAGCGACTTCAAAACGATCGGACAAGCGACGCACTTCTCCTATGTATGTAAACGTGATGGTTTTTTTATAATATTCTTCGATCGTTTGTAAATATTTTTTTAACGTTGGAATTAAACCGAGATCATCAAGCGCCATCGGACGCAAATCGTAAATGATGCGGCGCACTTCGTATAAAGCAGAGCGCACCATTTTTTTTAAATCGCGCACTTCACGAATCGCTTCCTCCGCTCCGCGTTCACGATAAATGCGTTCAATTAAGTCGGAACGCATAATGACGTTCGCGAGCATTTGTGCTGGGCCATCGTGTATTTCTCGCGACAACCGCTTCCGCTCTTCCTCTTGCGCTTCAATAATGCGCAATCCAAATTCTTGCTTTTTGTTTGCCCCCTCAATGAACTCACTTAACTCTCGAAAGTCTCCATTTAAATAACCGAGCACAACGGTCACTTGTCCAATTAAATGATCGGCTCGTTCAATCGTTTCTTTCACAGAAGCTAACCGTCTTTCTAATTCATCTCGGCGCCGACGTAATTGTTTTTCCTTTTCTCTTGTCATTGCAAGTTCCATTTGTAGCGAATGCGCTTTCTCATATGTTTGACGGATTTCCTCTTCAGAGTATAACGAAAAGCTTTTACTTACTTCTGATAGACGTTGACGTGCTAGCCTTTCCTTTATCTCCAATTGATCCGCCTGCTGAATAACTCGACTCACCTCTCCCTTGATTTCATAAAGTTCAGCGAGTAATCGATCACGTTCCTTATACGACTGTTCGCTAATATGAAAAATTTCCTTTTTGCTTTGACCTACCGTTTCAATCATTTTTTTTACAATTCGGTCGAGCTCTTTTGCATTTATTTTTTTATTGGACATACACACCACCTGAGAAAAAATGAACAAAAGTCAAAAAAACAACTTTTCTGACTTTTATTTAAATGCTCTTCTTGCTTTGAACATCAGACAGATCGTTTTATAATTTTCATTATAGCATGTTTCATCTATTTCCATCAGCATTTTTCGACAAAAAACGCACAACATTCCAATAAGTATTCGAGGTGATTACACGTTGTTAGAGGCATACTATACGGTAAAAGGATATGGAGAGGCAGAAATCGTCATTGAAAAATCGCGCTTCATTTGTTACGTCGAACGAGCAACAACAGAAGAAGAAGCGATTCGCTTTATCCAACAAATCAAGAAAAAACATTGGGATGCAACACATAACTGTTCCGCATATATGATCGGCGAACACGATCACATTCAAAAAGCAAACGATGATGGCGAACCGAGCGGCACGGCAGGCGTTCCAATGCTCGAAGTGTTGAAAAAGAAAAAGTTAAAAAACACCGTCGTCGTTGTCACACGATATTTTGGGGGCATTAAACTCGGCGCTGGTGGGCTTGTGCGCGCTTACGGAAAAGCAGTGACAGAAGGACTAAAAGCCGCAGGCATTGTCGAACGTAAACTGATGCGGATCATGCATACAACGTTTGACTATACATGGCTTGGGAAAGTCGAAAATGAACTGCGCGCCTCTACTTATACGATAAAAAACATTCATTATGCAGAACACGTAACGATTGACACATATGTCGAAGAAAAACAAAAAGAAGATTTCCGCGCATGGATGACAGAACTGACTAATGGGAAAAGCACCATTACAGATGGCGAGCATGTATACGTCGAGTTTGATGTCGCGCAGTAAAAAAATTTTCGTTTACGACTGCATAAAAATTTTGTAAAATGATGATTGTTTACATGTCGATATTTGTTGAACTTTTGAAAAAAGGGGAACGACGATGCAAAATAGACGAGCATATATGAAAAAAAGGAAAAAACGAAAAAAAGTATGGACATTTGTTCTACTCCCATTGCTTTTTCTTATCATCGGGGGAGGGGCATACGCCACGTTTCTTTTCAATAAAGCGCAGTCCGTCATTCAGCAGTCGTTTGAACAAATTGACGGACGCGAAAAATCAGAAAAGCGAATAAAAGAAGTTGATCCGAATTCAGATAACATTTCTGTTTTATTTATCGGCGTAGACGACAGCAACATTCGCCAAAAGAAAGGAATGGGAGCGGTACGTTCCGATGCGCTTGTCCTTGCGACATTTAACGTGAAAGATAAAACGGTAAAATTGCTTAGCATCCCACGCGACTCTTACGTGTACATTCCAATCGAGAAAAAATACGATAAAATTACACACGCTCATGCATACGGTGGAGTAAAAGCAACGGTCGAAACGGTTGAAGAATTGCTCGATATTCCAGTCGATTATTACGTCAAGATGAACTTTGAGGCGTTTGTTGATGTCGTTGACGAACTCGGTGGCATTGAGTTTGATGTCCCTTACGAACTTCGCGAAATGGATTCACATGATCGGAAAAACGCGATTCATTTAAAACCAGGCTTACAAACATTAAACGGCGAAGAAGCGCTGGCGCTTGCAAGAACACGTAAATATGACAACGACATCGAGCGCGGCAAACGCCAACAAGAACTGATGAAAGCAATCTTCAAAAAAGCGATGAGCGTAAAGTCGCTCACGAAATTTGACGATGTGATGGAAGCGGTCGGGAAAAACATGACGACGAACTTAACGTTTGAGGAAATGAAAGGCTTCTTTGCTTATGCAACAAAGGGAACAGGTGCAAACATCGAAACGCTTCATCTCAAAGGAGAAGACGCACGCATTAGCGGTGTATATTATTACCGACTTGATGAAGCAACAGTAGATGAAATTAAACAAACGTTAAAAACACATCTTGACGTATCGTCTTATCAAGCACAAACCGAACAATTCGCTCAAGAACAATGAAAGAGGGTGTCTCGCGAGACACCCTCTTTCATTTCATGAATTATGAAATTTTTTTCATGCCGCGAACCATCTTCAGTAGCGGACGATAATCTTTCCCGACAAGCCCAACTTTCTCGACAACAAGCTCAACAACAAGCAACACAAACGCAATGACGACTAATGCGCCAAACATCGTCGCTTTCGATAATACAACTGCGGCAAGGCCAAACATCGCTGCCATACCATAAATAATTAACACTGTTTGACGATGGCTGTATCCAAGACGCAATAAGCAATGATGCAAATGCGATTTATCTGGTGCGGATAACGGTTGCTTATTAACGATGCGTCTGACGATCGCAAATAACGTATCTGAAATAGGTACCCCTAAAATCAAAATCGGGATAATTAACGAAAACACCGTAACGTTTTTAAAGCCGAGAAGCGATAACACAGAGATCATATAGCCTAAAAATAATGCCCCTGTATCGCCCATAAAAATTTTCGCTGGATGGAAATTATATAAAAGAAAACCGAGCGTACTTCCGAGCAATAATAAACTCATCGCAAAGACGAACACGTACGTATTGCCCATCGTCGCTGCCATTCCAGCAATCGTGACAAGCGCAATGGACGATACGCCAGCAGCTAAACCGTCCAAACCGTCAATTAAGTTAATGGCATTGGTAATCCCGATAATCCAAAGCATCGTAATCGGGATGCTTAATAATCCAAATTGTAAATGGCCACCAAATGGCAAGTTAATAAAATCAACGCGAATGCCGCCGTACACGACGACAATGGCGGCAATAATTTGACCGAGCAGCTTCCACTTTGGCGGCAACTCATATATATCATCAAGCACACCCGTTAACACGATGATTGTCGCACCAATGACAATCGCCGTCGCATATGGGCTAGCTGGTTTCAATACAAAATAGCCGACGATAAAACTAATAAAAATCGCTAATCCACCTAAACGAGGCATAATTTTTTGGTGCACTTTCCGCTGATTTGGCTTGTCCGTTGCCCCAACTCGAAACGCCAACCATTTCACGACAGGCGTAATGAGCACAGCTAAAACAAAACAAAGAAATAAGGTGAAATAAACCATAGGAAACCTCCCTATTCGTTAGCATTCCCGATTTTTCAATCAATTATTGTTTAAAAAGTAACACTTTCTACCATCTCTTTTCACAAACCTATCAGACATTATACCATAAATTTTAAAATCGACAAATGGAAAATAGAAAACTAGAATGTTGTTACATTTTCGTCCTTTTTGTTGAAATGATTTGTTATAATGTGAGATAAATAGAAATGAGGGAGGAGAAAACGGTGAAAAAAAGAACGATTGTCATGATGGTGCTTGCAGCGATGTTAACTGTTTCTGCATCAAAAGCACTGGCAAATAGCGAACCTGTTTTAGCAAGTGTAGAATGGGTGCTGGCAAAAATAAACCCGCTAAATGAGCGCGTCACGAAACTTGAACAGCGCGTTCAACAGCTCGAGCAAGAAGTGGAGAAATTGAAACAACAAATAGAGGCGGCGAAATAATGATGAAAAGCATTCGATGGATCGTAGTCGCTTTTAGCATGTTTCTTTTTATCCCAACATCCGTTGATGCAGCAACATATCCGACACCGGTAAAGGTAAAACTATTGCCGACCGCAACGTTCCTGGCGACAGTAAATGGAAACTATCAACTCATTGATTTGAAAACGAAACAAGTGATCCCATTTACAAATCCGATTGCCTTTTCGCAAATGAACGGATCGGTCGTCGCAACGATCAATGGTGTTTCTTACACATCGACAAGCGGTTTTTTATTAGATGAAGTGACAAGAAACGATCAACATGACGTCACGATCGGCAGCATTCAACAAGCAAACGGCACATCAGCACCTGTAAAATACCGAGGTTCGTTTGAAATTACACCAGGACAAACGGCACCAAACTTATTTAATACGTTAGACATGGAAGACTATTTAAAAGGTGTTGTCCCTGGAGAAATGCCATCATCTTGGCATAAAGAAGCGTTAAAAGCACAAGCTGTCGCTGCACGCAGCTACGCATACGCTCAATTGAAAAAATCATCATTTTTGCAAATGACGGTGGCGAGCCAAGTGTACGGTGGAAAATCAAAAGAACAAGCAACATCTACCGCAGCAGTCAACGAAACAGCAGGTGTGTATGCAACATATCAAAATGAGCCGATTGCTGCCTATTTTCATTCAAGTTCTGGCGGGAATACAGAAAATAGCGAAAATGTGTGGAGTGGCGCTGTTCCTTACATTCGCTCTGTTTCCGATCCGTATGATCGTCATGCGAGCAATCCACATTACGGATGGAACGGAAAAGTCGCAACAAATGTCGTATCATCCAAATTTAAACTAACAAACGAACAAGTCGTGTCGCTTCGTGTCACGCAAAAAACAAGTGCAGGAAGCGTGCAACAAATGGAAGCGACTATGTACAATCCTGCCACAGGGCAAAAACGTACTGTGCAAGCGCGACCTTCGTTTGTGTCATCACCTGATGCATTTCGTTCATTTTTTGGCGTTTCATTAAAAAGTATTGCTTTCGATGTCAAAGGAAATGCCAATGTAAAAGTAAAACTTGCGGACGGTTCAGAACAAACGGTCGATCATATTGTTGGCTACACACTTCAAACAAATAGCGGACAAACGATCATTTCAAACGGAAATGCTTCGATTCGTACAGAAAATGAAACAATTTACTATCCAACCGCGCCAACTGAATTTACATTCACAGGAAATGGATGGGGGCATCGACTGGGCATGAGCCAATGGGGTGCGCGTTCAATGGCGGAAAAAGGGTTTACGTACGATCAAATTTTAAAGTACTACTATAAAGGAATCGAAGTAAAAAAAATCAAATAGGCTGTGCACATGCACAGCCTATTTATTTTGCAGCGCTCGATCCATAAATGTAGCAAAGTGAGCGCGGGTCGTCGGTTGTTCTGGATAAAAATAGCCATTACTTCCTTCCGCAATCCCATGTTGAGAGATAATGCGAATTTCTAGCGCCCCTTCTGTTCCGTTTGTTACATCTTTATATCCTGCATATGGCGCTGACGTTGCCTGCAAGCGAAAAGCGCGCTGAATAATCATTGCCATATGTTTTCGCTTCATGGACTCTTGGGGGGCAAAACGATTGTTTGGGTACCCTCCGACAAAACCAGCCTCATATGCTGTCATAATTTCGCGGGCAAACGGATGAGAATTTGGGACATCCGCAAAAATCGATGGCTTGTTTGATAACGGAAGTTGAAATGCTCTAACAAGCATTGCTGCTGCTTGCGCACGCGTAATCGCCTGATTCGGAGCGAATAAACCATCCCCCACGCCACCAACAATGTTTTGACGATATAAACGAGCGACCGAAACATACGCCCAATGACCGAGCGGAACATCTTTAAACACTTGCGGCGATTCTGCAGCTGTTTTCATTTTCGTGAGCTGTTGCTCCAATTGTTTCATCTTTTCGTCGATTTGATTTAAACGGCTATTCGTATCCGCTATTTGTTGCTCTGTCCACGGCGCTGTTGCAATTTCTTGCTCTTCACTTGCCCCCGCGTGTTCCTGCTCGCACGCTGTTAAGACCAACACGAAAACAAAAACGATAGGGAAAATCCACTTGCGCACCATGCCACCTCCTCTATTGTGATGTATAGTATTTCACAATCCCTTGATAAATCGCTTCAGCATATAGATTTTGATATTCGGCTGACGTTAATTTCGCACGATCTTCTGCGTTAGAAATAAATCCAAGTTCGACGAGCACGCTTGTCACACTATTGTTGCGTAAAACGTAAAGTCCGCTATTTTTCACGCCGCGATCGACCATATTCGCCATGCGGACAATCTCCTCTTGAATGTATTGTGCTAACTTTTTACTTTCCTCTCCGTTCGGATTCGTCGATGAATCGTAGTACACTTCTGCTCCTTTCGCACTTGTATTTGTCGCCGAATTTGTATGAATGCTGACAAACATTTCTGCGTAGTTGTTTTTCGCGATATTTACACGATCTTGCAACGTCGGATACACATCTGTCTCTCGCGTCATAATAACGGTTGCGCCTGCTTTTTCAAGTTTTTCTTTTACAAATTTCGCCACTTCAAGCACAATCGTTTTTTCGTTCGCTCCTCCGCTCATGGCGCCAGGATCTTTCCCACCGTGTCCTGCATCAACGACAATAATGCGCCCTTTCACAGGAGAACCTGCGATATTTCGCAATTTTAAATACGTTTTATGCACGTAAGCAAACTGACCGTTATAAGCAATTTTTGCCCAATAGCCATTAAGATCGTACACATCCACAACTTGTCCTTTTTGCAATGTTCCAACAAGCACCCCTGTCGCTGCTGGTGTTTGTCGAACATTAAGCGTAGCAGTCGTTACCGTTCCTTGAATGTTCGTTTTTCCTTGTTCGATTAAGTCCGGCAACGGCAAACGGAACTGATCGTTAATCGTCCGAGCTAACAACGTCGCAAATTCAGCACGGGAAATGGCGTCTTTCGGAAAAAATTGTCCGTCCCGTCCGTTCGCTATACCGTGATAATATAGACGATTAATGTGCGCAAGGGCCCAGTGACCTGTCGTATCTTTAAATACGGAAGCAGCCTCAACCGCAGCACCTTTGCTCGGAAGGGAAAAAGCGTTCACAAGAACGATGCTCATTTCCGCGCGGGAAAGACTGTCATTTGGACGAAAATTCGCCGTACCGTCTCCTCCCATAATGCCAAGCTGTACCGCACGCGCAATCCAGCCACGCGCCCAATGATTGGCCGGGATATCTTGAAATGACAACGTTCCGTCTTTCCACTCTGTCTGTCCGAGAGCGCTGACGATCATTTTCGCCGCTTCTGCCCGCGTCACCGATTGCGCCGGACGAAACACCGACGTTTGTCCAACTTGATAACCGTTAATAATTTGCGCATGTGCTAAAAAATCAATTTCATTTTTTGCCCAATGACCATCTCCAACATCGACAAATCGTCCTTCTTGCTTTAATTCTGTATTTGCCCAACTATGCATAGGAACAGAAAAAAAAGCAAGAAAAACGATCAAAAGACAATATACGTGACGTTTCCCCAGCATATTCTTCTCCCTTTCGACATTTTTCTATCATCAAGCATAACAAACAATTCTAACCTTTTCCATACCCGACAACGCATATTTTTCTTTTCGACACGTCTCTATCTTTTTTCGACAAAAAACGACACAGAACGACAATTTTATACAACAAAGTTATTATTTTTTCAGTGATTTTTTTTAAAAAAACGGCTATACTTACTTATGCGATAAGGTTTTGGTTGCTAAGTCAGCCTCCCCACCGATTTGGAAACGGTGGGGCTTTTTTTATACCGTTTTTGTCGAATGTTGTCGAATAAGTGTCGAAACGCGTACAAGCATCGCGCACATTTGCGCTCTCGTCACAGGTTCATTCGGATGAAAATATGACGTTTTCGCAACGATCCCTCGTTCCGCTAACAACTGCACCGCTTTCCACATATCTTGTTGTGTTACATCTTGAAATGGGTAAACAGAACGAATCGGCTCGTTCTCTAGTTGAAGCGCACGCATGAGAAGTAAAGCAAACTGTCCGCGCGTCAGTTGCTCATGTAACAACGCTTTTCCTCCCGTTCCTTTCACAATTCCTTTTTCCGCTGCCGTTGCTACTAACAACGCATTCGTAGCTGTCAATGGCACATCGACAAAAGGAGCGGACAACAAAGATGGCACTTCCCAACCGAACAGGCGAGCAAGCATCACAATGCTTTCTCCGCGCGTTAAAGGGGTATTTGGACGAAACGTCCCGTCTTCATACCCGCGTATCATTCCAAGTTGTTGTGCCTGTAAAATATCGCTATACGCCCAATATGTTTTCTTTACATCGGAAAACGGCGTTGGTCGAATAGGAACAGCACGAACATCGGAAGCGATCACTCGTTGTTGTTCATCTGTGATGACAACCGCCACGTCTCCTTGTTGTTTCGCTAGATCAAACAAACGAAACGGCATCATCTCCTGATGAATAACGAATGAGTGAACAAGTTTTCCATTGATAAAAAGGTGACCATTTTTCCCTACAAAACGCGAAGACAAACCTAACATATACGTACGATTTTTTTCAATGGGCTGTCCCGGTTGTAAGTTCAGCCAGTCGATGTTTGACGGAGCCGATAACGCAATCGCTTGTTGCCATTGAATAATTCCATCCCCTGTGTACATATCATATCCGCGCCAATATACATCTTTCGCCGTCTTCCATATACGGTTGCGAAGTTGAAACGCATCTTCTTCTGGATACATTGCGCGCAATACAGCCAATAGCGCGGAGACGTGCGGAGCAGCCATCGACGTGCCGCGCATCTCCCGATAACCTGATGGATATGTGCTTATTAAAAAATCCCCAGGGGCGCTTACTTCTACGTCCCAACCATAATTCGAAATAGAAAGCGGCATTTGTTGTCGATCAACCGCTGCGACCGTAATGACTCCAGGGTAGCTGGCCGGATAAATATTTGTCGTTGGCATATGGCTATTGCCAGCCGCTGCCACAACATGCACACCACGTTTGACAGCTTCTTCGATGACCGCTTTTAACACTTCCGTTTCTCCTTGACCGGCTAAGCTTAAATTAATAATCGAAGCGCCTTGCTCAAGCGCATATTTGACCCCTTTCGCAATTTCAAAATCACCGCCGACTCCGTAACGGTCTAACACTTTAATCGGCAAAATATCTACCGGCGCATCTCCAATTAGTCCTGCTATTCCTTTTCCATTATTGACGCTAGCAGCTAAAATGCCTGTCACATGCGTCCCATGCCCAAACGTATCATCCGCATAGCGCTTGTTTTCTGCATAATCAACGCTTACACTATACAGCACATGATCGTTTAAATCTTCATGTTGTACGACACCCGAATCGACAACCGCAACAAGGACATGATTGACACCTTTCAATTCCACGATGCGCGGGCGATTCGTCCAATTTGGCGCCGTAACATATAGATGAATCGTTGACGAAGGACGGGGGATGAGAACATCAAGTCGAGGAAGTTCACCTTCGTTCTCCCCTAACGTCGCCCCTTTTTCATCTTTCACCTGTATACGCCATGGTCCTTCGATATGATCCACTGTGACAGAAAGGCGAGATAATGTTTCTTCACCAAGCGCGATGACGATATGTTCACCGAAAAACGCCTCTCCGTCATACACTTCTTCTCGTCCATCAACAATCATCGTTTTTCCAATGAGCCGGTTCACCGATGTCACTGTTGGAAAATGCCAACGAACCATCCCCAAAGACCATTGCTCCGAAAACAACGGGTCATTGACAGCTGCTCGCTTCATATCATTTTTCTCCATTTTTAAAACAAACGGCAAACGGGAAATGTGTTCTCGTTCTTCTTCTGTGACCACCACTTTCGCAAACGTTCCGACCGTATCTACGACGTATGATTGAATATCGGAGAAATTGGACGGATGCTGCACTTGCACAATCCATTCCTCTTTTTCATCCGCTTGAACGACAGAAGGAAATAAAAAGCAAACAACACATAGCCATAACCACCTGCTCACACTTGCCACCTCCTATGCACTTCCATTGTATCGCGTCCACTTCGACATGAATAGACAAAAACGGCACTTGTATAAAAGTAGTGAGTTAACTAAAAAATAATAGTTTTTTAACATTTTAGTGAAAAAATTTTATAGAATTTTGTTATAATTTAATAGAGTCATAATTAAGTAGAGGAGGAAAACGTATGCACAAAATGCAAAAACGGTTCATGCTCATCTGTATGTTAGTCGTTGCTTTTGTACTTCAACCGCAAACGTCAGAAGCAAGCGAACATGTAACGCGCGGGGAGTTTATTCAACAACTGATTACAACGCTTGGGGTCGATGTGAAAAGCGAGGTAAAAGACCTTCCTTTTACAGACGTTGACCCACAACTTGCACCTTACGTCGAAGCTGCCATTCGTCTTGGCATCGCAAGCGGAAAGACAGAAACGACATTTGCACCAAATGAAAAATTAACACGTGAACAAGCGTATGTCTTTCTCATTCGTTCGTTACAGCTTCGCCATCACTACGCAACGAACGTATTTAAATTGTACAAAGATGGAGAAGCGACAAAACCTTGGGCAAAACAATCGCTTGCTGCAGCACTTCACCTCGGGTTACTTCAAGGATATAGCGACAAAACGATTCGACCACAACAATGGCTCACAGCTGAGCAAACGAAAGCCATTTTAAAGCGTTACGAAACGAACATTGAAAAAATTACGTTTATTCATACAAATGACACACATGGCCGCATTATTGCGAACGAAAAGAACGGGGAAATGGGCTTTGCAAAAATCGCAAAAATCGTCCAAGATACACGCCAAAAAAATAAACAAACGCTACTTGTTGATTTAGGAGATACGTTCCATGGCACAACATACGTCAACTTAAATAGCGGACAAGCTGTCGTCGACTTAATGAACGCAATGAAATATGACGCAATGGTTCCTGGAAATCATGATTTCAACTATGGGCAAAACCGTTTGCTTGAGTTAACGAAAGCGGTTCAATTCCCAGTCGTTAGCGGAAACATTTATAAAAACGGACAACCGTTTTTGCCTGCCTATACGATTAAACAAGTCGGCAACAAAAAAATTGCGCTTGTCGGCTTAACAGCGACAGATACAGCAGTAAAAACAAATCCTGCTGGCATTGTCGGCATTACATTCGCCGATGAAGAAGCGACGTTAAAACAACTTGTGAGCGAATTAAAAGGAAAAGTAGACCACATTGTCGTCTTATCACACTCCGGTTTACAAACAGACGAAAAACTTGCGAACAACGTATCAGGCGTCGATGTCATTCTCGGCGGTCATAGCCACGATACAATTGAAGCGCCGAAAAAATTTAAATACGCATACGTTTCGCAAGCGTTTGAATACGGAAAAGCACTCGGACAAACGAATTTATTATTCTACAAAGGTAAACTGATCGGGGTCAACGGCTTCTTATATCGCGATCATACAACAAAACAAGAAGATGCCGCTGTCCGTTCCATCGTAGACACGTACAAAAACACGACAGATTCGACACTACAACAAGTCATCGCAACTATTGACGTCAACTTAGATGGGGAACGTGCAAATGTACGTACGAAAGAAACAAACCTTGGCAATCTCATTGCAGATGCGATGCGCCAAGCGCTACAAACGGATGTTGCCCTAACAAATGGTGGCGGGATTCGCGCTTCCATTCCAAAAGGAGATGTGACGCGCAACCATATTTTAACGACATTACCGTTCGCCAATACACTTGTAAAAGTATCTATGAGTGGGGCGGATTTGAAAAAAGCGCTTGAACATGGCGTGCGACTCTATCCTGAACAAAATGGAGGCTTCCCGCACGTGTCAGGCATTCGTTTCACATTTGATGCGACAAAACCAGCTGGATCGCGCATTACATCCGTTGAAATTAACGGACAACCGCTTGATGAAGCGAAAACATACACTGTCGCAACAAATGACTTCATCGCAAAAGGCGGTGACGGCTACGACATGTTCGCCGCAAGTAAAATAGAATTTGATAGCGGTGAATTATTAAGCACCGTAGTCATGAACTACTTACAATCACAAAAACCAATTCCAACAGTAGAAGGAAGAATTACTGTCACGAATCAATAAAAGACGTCCAACCGGGCGTCTTTTTTTACTTCAAATTCCAAAATACGTGACAAAAGGAAGGACTATGGTATAATACCATGGGAAGGAGTGGTTATTTTGTTTAAAAACATCATTGGATATGCACTCGTTGCCCTCATGATCTTTTCATCTATCCCAACAGCTACCGAGGCAACAAGTATTCGACCTATGCATATCCCAATTACAACAAACGGAAAAGCGATACAAACAGATACTTCGCCGATTATGGTGGACAATCGCGTTCTTGTGCCATTTCGAGCGATTTCTCAATCGATTGGTGCCAATATTTTTTGGAATGCCAATACAAAACAAGTGACCGTTCAAAAAAATAAAAAAGTGATTGTTCTTACCGTCCAATCAACAACGGCGACAATCAACGATCAAACGGTCACACTTGATTCCCCTCCAATTATTTACCGTGGACGTACATTCGTCCCTGTTCGCTTTATCGCAGAAGCGCTTGACGCGAACGTGCAATGGACCGGAAAAGAAGTGCGCATCTCTTGGTCAACTCTCCAAACAAGTACTGGGGCAGTGTACGTGAATCAAACGAAAGTTACAAACAACGCTATGACGGATGGGGTATATACATATGTTCCGTTAAAAAAATTGTTAACAGCGATCGATGTGAATGTTGATTGGATTGAAACAGAAGACACGATGATCGTTCGCTTATCTCGCGGACAAATGACAATTTCAGCAGGAAAAAAACAATTAGTCGTTGACGATTATGAAATTGTCGCACCGCTTGCACCAATTCGACTAAACGACGAATGGTACGTATCCGCTTCATGGGTCATGACTGTTTTTGGCGCACAAATGACTCGAAACGGAAATAACGATTTATTTTTCTCGATTCCTCGAACGACGTTTCGCAGTCCGTTACTGCCAATCGCCGAAACTTCAATTACTGTCCCACAGCACGTGACAACACCAAAAATGGCTGATGACCGTCGTCTATTAATAAGCGACAACCCAGAAGTGTTAACACCTGTTTCTGTGCCAAATCAGCAAGCGACGTTAGCACTTGATCACGTGCAAGGACAACAAGGAACGATGGACCATCGCGTATTTGGGTGGCACGTCAACAACTTAGGCACTCGCGCTACTGTCGCTATTATCGTTGACAATCGTTCTTCTAACGACATCATTGTCACGAATATAAAAGGAACGTCCCGAACAAGCCCAAACAGTTGGGGACATTACGATGTCGGTTTACCACTTGCCGAAACAGTACTGCGACAAGCTCTCACAACCGCACCAACAGTGAAAGTGAAAGCAGGAACGAGCGCAGTCATTCAAGCGTTTGATGTGTCAAACAATCAACTGCTCGGATTTTTATATGACTTCACCATTCAGCAAGAAAACGGTACAGGAGACTATCGCATTCGCACAGTCGTCACAGGCTCGTCAGCGAATTTCTCAACGATTTCTCCTACGCTCGCACCGCTTGATTCTTACGCGACTCACCCGCGTGGCGTGTGGAAAGGAACATCGTTAGAAGCCACGTTACCGACATATACAATCGATAGCGAACCAGTCGCCTACAGCATATCAAATGGAAAAACAGACCATCTTCTTTCCGTTGCCAATGCATTAAGCGACCCGACCGAAACGGTGCACAATCCAGGCCATTACGGCTTAACGTACCGTCTATCGCTTCCGATTCAAAATGAAACGGGGGAAATAAAAACGGTCCGCCTTCGCTTTAGCGCTCGCGGTGGCGCATATTGTGGAGCTGTAAAAGTAAACGGTGTCGTCTATGTTATCCCACCGCTTCAGCCATTTTCACAATCCGCATCTGTCGACTATATCGTCTTTTCAACTCAAGACGTCATCTCGCTTGAATTTATGCATGCAGGCGGAGCCGCACTGCCGCTAGGGGTTGAAGTTTCGACGGTGAAGTAAACGGAGGCTTCCGCATTGGAAGCCTTCCTTCTTTACATCAATTTTCCTTTTGTTAAAAACTCCGCTAACACCTTCGCCATTTCGGCACGTGTCATATGGCTTATTGGGTCAAAGTTTCCGCTATCCCGTCCTTGCATGATGCCCGCTTGATATACGGATTCAATCTCCTGTTTTGCCCATGTTGGTAGTTGTTTTGCATCGCGGAAATCTGTCACTTTTTTCGTTTTGTCTTTTGCTGTTTCATCATAGCCAACGAATGAAAGTTTCAATGCCCGCTCGATCATGACAGCTGCTTGCGCTCGTGTAATCGGCTCATCCGGTGCAAACATATGGGCTGTCTTTCCTTGAATGATCCCGAACTTGACTGCTGACGCTAATTCACCGTTCTTGTTAAACCACTCCGTTCCCTTCACATCAGCAAAGCGACCGTCATATGTTTCGCTCGGTAACCCTAGCGCACGTACGAGCAACACCGCAAATTGCGCACGCGTCATTCGGTCATTTGGTCGATATGTTGTGTCCGTCACCCCTTTGACAAGCTGTTTTGCCGCAAGTGTTTCAATATCACCTTTCGCCCAATGTGTTTGGATGTCGCTAAACGTATGTGTGCCTTCCACAACAACATACGTCGAGTTCGTCAACGATTTGATGACTGCTTTGTTCCCAACAAACGTTGTCGGTACTGGGGTCAGTGAACCGTCATCGTTCACGCGCACCGCAATGGCACGTCTAGCGTTGACTGATTGCTTTAACACGATTTCACGTTCGACATATTGCGTAAACCGGTCAATGACGCGTTCTTTTCCATTTGCTTTCGCCACGACATGAAACTCTACTGCATCAGACAACGGTTTCACACGTAGTGACGGCGCATCGTTCACTTTCATTTCAAGCGAGATGCTTACTTGTTCTACCGTTGCACCGAGTGACTGTGCAATCGTTGCAAGAGACGCTTGCACTTCTTTGACTGGCAATTTGTACGTCGCTTGTTCACTTGCGCTCACAATCGTCGCTTCCGATTGTTTATTTGCAACTTGTGTAAATAATGTAGCTGGCACATCTACTTTTGTGGCTACACCTTTTGTTAGTGAACCAAGAGAGACGACGACTTGTTTCTTTTCATTCGACAGTTCATTCACAATCGCTGCCACTTCATTTGTTGAAATCGCTGCCACTTTTTCTACTACTTTGCCGTCTTTTTCTTTCATCTCCACTTTCGGCTGTAAAACAACCGCTCCGTTCTCACCCTTCACTGGTGTTGTGCCACTGCCTGGTGTTGTGCCACTTCCCGGTGTTGTGCCACTTCCCGGTGTTGTACCACTTCCCGGTGTTGTATCTTCTGACAATACACCTTCGCGCAGTTGTTTTGTTTCGATATTTAACACGTAGTTTTTCGTATTTTTCGCAATGGCACCGCCATCATTTTTAAAGATGTCTGACTGACTTCGTTCAGACGGTTCAATATGGATAGCGGCTTCTTTTTGATTAGCTGCTGGTGTGAACGTGTACGTAAATGACATATCGTCTTGAATCGTGACACGTTCTTTATTAATCGTTAACACGCCATCTTTAATCGCATTTCCTTTAATCGTGACGCGTTCTCCTTCTTTTTTCACATCTTCGACAACGACAGGCATGTCAATCCAACGTAAAATATAGTCTTGAATGACCATTTTGTTATTGCCTTGATTGTGCACCGTTACTTTTAAATCCGTGCCAATCGCACCGTATCCGTAATAGCTAACATCATCATCCGATTGATCGTCACGTGTATGATCAGCTAACCCTTCTTGATCCCATGAACTACCTTTTACGTATTTATAAATAATCGTTTCGCCTTCTTGTAGCTCCGTTGTAAACTCCCAATCTGGCGTTACGGCTCCACCGCGCGTCATTTCCCATGCTCCTGTGTTCCAGCCGTTGATGCTGTTTGGAATTGTAATACGCGTATCTAACGGTGTATAACTTGGTGCTTTCACTTTAAATGTCACTTGAACCATGACAATGTCCGGTGTAATTTCCACCGCATTTGATGACACGAAGTTTCCAGCGCGGTCATACAACTTCACAACATACGTGTATGTTTTTCCGTTTTCTACATCGTAATCAGTAAACGATGTACCAACCGTTGTCGTCGTATGAACGACTTGACCGTTACGCTCAATGACAAGCATATATGCATCATCATCACGGTCAACGAACGACCATAATAAATTGACTTGACCTGATTCAACTTCTGGTTGAACGAGCTGAATGTCTTTTGCTGGTGCTTGTGTATCTTCTGTATTTGCGTTAAGCATAAATGTTTTTTCGTTCGTGTACACCCAGTCTCCACCCATATTTGTCGTAAATCCATAGCGATACGTGTACGTTCCCGCTTGTAATGGCGTGAAGGATGCACGGAATACGTTTGCTTCACCATCTTGACGATCATACACAGCTTGCACGTCTTCCCACTTGTCGCTATTCGGCTTTTTCACTTGTAAAATCGCTCGAAGACCATCAGCTAGTCCATGTTTCGTTACATCAGCCATTTGCACTTTTGCTTCAACTATAATTGGCGTAGCTAAATCAAGTACTCCATCGTTCACTTCGGAAAGTAAGGCAACGTGCTCTTCTGTTAATGGATAATGTGGTACAACGCGACTTGTTTCTACTTTCACGGATTCATTTCCATTTGCATCAACAGCTGTAATCGCAAAGTAATATGCGGTACCGTTTTTCAAATTATCGATCACAACAGTTTTTTCGCTCGTTTCTTTGACAAGCTGATAACCTGCACCTTTTAATGTGGATTGATAAATACGGTACGTTTCGGCGTCGCCTTCCCACGTAAGCTCGACTTGACCGATCCCCTCTGCCGCTTGCACGTTTGTTACTTTATTCGGGAGATCAACGGTTACTTTTCCAAATAACATTCGACCGTCCATCGCTGGAACACGTAACGTCACTTTTCCATTCGCCACAGTTACATCGTATGAATCGTGCAGTTCGTCTACAAGTTTTACTCCGTTCGGAATGAGTGAGGCGACATCAAGTTCGACCGTCTGTTCACTATTGCTACGGTTCACCGCAACAAGTGCCACATCATTTTCATATTGACGAGCAAAGACGTATACATCCCCTTTAGCATATACCGTCTCAATCGTCCCTTTTGCCAATACATCTTGATGCGCTGTACGAATAGCACCTACTTTTTGGTAATGTGCAATCAATTGCTGATCTTCACTTCCCCACGGATACGTACGACGATCGTCTGGGTCTTTTGAACCTGTCACGCCCGCCTCATCACCGTAATAAATGGTTGGCGCCCCTGGGTAGCCCATTTGTAAAATGGCCGCAAGTTTTAACCGCTTTTTACCGAGCTCTTCATTGTAGTTTGGATCAAGCTCGGCACGTTCATATGAATCTGTTCCATTTCCAAGCAAGAAGACCGCGCGCGCTGTATCGTGTGAACCAATTAAGTTCATAAGCGCATAAAACGCTTCTTTCGGATAATCTTCACGAATCGCTGTTAAACGTGCATCAATATCTTCCGCTTTTCCGTTTCGCAAAAACTCTAACACAGCTCCACGGAAACGGTAGTTCATAACCGAATCGTATTGATCGCCTAAGAAGTATTTGGACGCATCATCCCAAATTTCACCAAGAATTAACGGTTGTTCTCCGTCTTGAAGCGTCGGCCCGCGATCATAGTCCCCTTCCAACAACTCTTTACGAAACTCTCGCCAAAACTCTGTATCGACTTCATTGGCAACATCTAAACGCCAGCCGGAAGCCCCTCTTTTCAACCAACTTTTTGCGACGGAATCGTCTTCATAAAAAATGTAGTTCGCAAGCTTTTCGTTGTTTAATTCGCTCGCGTATGGCACTTTATTCCCATCAATCGATTTGAATTCTGGCAAACTATCAAATCCCCACCACGATTGATATTTATATACGCCGTTCACCTTTTCGTTTTCAATATTGAACCATAGGTGAAAACCATACGGGCTAAACTCTTGCCCTTCGTCTTTGAACTTTTGCTCAACTTGAGCACGTGCTTCTTGTTCTGATAATCCTTTTTCGTTCATTAAGTCATATACAGCTGACCAATATTCGTACGCACCGACTGTTTTATATTTACCGTATCGATCAAAGTAAATGGAATCATCTGATACGTGATTAAATACACCGTCCAAAATTAAGTGCATGCCGCGCGATGCAACCGCTTGCACAAATGACTGAAATTCTTCCGGTGTACCAAACATCGGATCGAGTTGTTTGTAGTCGTTCGCATCGTACTTATGATTCGATGGAGCGTGTGCAATTGGATTTAAATATATTGTATTCACCCCAAGAGATTGTAAATAATCAAGCTTTTGTTCAATTCCTGCAATATCTCCTCCGAAAAAGTCGTTCGACCAAATGCCGTCCCCATCATATCCAGCCGTTCCTTTCATGCGCGGATTGTCAGGAAGCTGAGACCATTCACGATGTTCAGCTGGTTCATTTCCTCGCGCATTCGATTTGGCATCGTCATTGTTTGGATTGCCATTAAAGAAACGGTCAGGGAAAATTTGATATACGACCGCATGTTTCATCCAATCTGGCGTTTGATAGTTTGGATCATATACAGTCAACTGAAACAATTCGGCATTTTTATCAACCGCCCGTCCCCATTGACCTTCTTGTGTATCCTCACCATATTCTGCTTTCGCTGAACCGTCCATCGCAATAAACTTATATCCATACAATCCTTTATCTTCTGGCGTAAACGTTGCTTCCCAATACTCATTATCATCGATGACACCGACTTTGTTCATTGTATATAACTTCGCTGTTCCTGTCGTTGTATTTTTCACATATACGTTCGCTTTTGTTAAATCGCCTTTTTTCGCTGCTAGTCGAAGCGTCACGCTTTCCCCTGCTTTTACTGCACCGAACGGTTGACGATATAGCGAATCCCATGTGTTATGCGTTAAACGATCTTTTTGAACCGCTCCATCTGAGCCAGTTGGGCTATAGTCTGTATATAACGATTTTTCTTTATCGTTAAAGAAAAACGTAATAGTCGCATCTTCCAATACGTTCAATTTCGCATTGTCTTGCGGATAGTTTTCGGCCCAGCTATTTCCTAATGTCACTTTAAATTCATACATCCCTTTCGGCACACGTGCCGTGAACGTATAAATAGAATCAAAGTTATCATCGACAAGAAAGGCTGTTGATGTTTCTGGTGTCCATCCGTTTACTTCCGTTTCATAACCGATCGCTGGCAAAATCGTTCCGACTAACCGCGGTTGCTTCTCTTTTGGGATTGGCGTATACCATGTAGAATCAGCAATCGCGTGCGTGCGGTCGTGATAGTAAAACGTCACTTCCGTTTCTTTTTCTAACGTCAGTGAAATATTGGCGCCCCCACGTCCACCAGCACCGTAATTTTCATCCCAGCTGCCGTTCATTGCGATTTTGTACTCATACGTACCGGCTGGAAGTGTTCCTGTAAACGTGTACAATCCATCGCCTTCATGCGTCATTACTGTAGCCGTCGCTTTTGGATCCCATTCGCCTGTATGTCCTAACTCATCTTGCAAGTTGCCAACAAGCGTGACAATACGTTGTTGTTGAACAGGCGAGCCGACAGTCACGACACTATTTTTCCCGCCATACCCATCATCTTCTTGATTTTTATTTAATGGATCCGGCTTCCAAGCCCCATCCACAACAAACTTGTACATATACGTTCCGTTTGGAAGCGTTTTTGTTACTGACCATATATGGTCACTTTCTTTTGTTAATTCAATCTTTTTGTCTCCGCTTGTTTGCCAGTCGTTAAACGATCCGGCTAAAAGCACAGACTGCTCTTCCCCTGTGCCGACATAACGGAACGTCACTTCATTCCCGTTTACAACAGGGCTTTGCACGTTTTCATTAGCGCGAACGATTGCACTAAATGAAAACAATTGCACAAGAAGCAAAAAGATTGAGAAATAAGCAAAATGCTTTTCCCATCTTCTCCCCACGATCTTTTCCTCCTCTTCTTAAATTACTTATAAAGCGAAACCGTTTGCACAAAGGGGTATAGTAAGGGGGTAACAAACGGTCTCACTTACCAATTATCGTACATAAAAATTTCGAAAATTTCAACAAAACTTTTTGGATTTTTTGTTTATTTATAATACTCTTCTTCCTCTCGTTCATCATGATCGTAAATCTGCTTCACATCCACACTATTCCACATCAACATCCCATTAGGAGGAGGTGATTAACCTCCGTCCTCTCACATCACTGTACGTACGGTTCCGTATACGGCAGTTGACACCCTCTTTTGTTCCACTCATGGCAAAGGAATATATCCATTGTAAAACTGCTTTTCTTCTATCTGTAGCAAATAATACAACATTAATTCTAACATGTAGTCCCTCTTCGCTTTGTCAACATTCAAAATCAATCCTTTATAGTCATGTTCGGAGATCAAACCGATTTTCCATTGTTTTTCGTAATAGTCTTGCTCTGACAACGTTTGTTGATACACATCATATGCATCTTCGTATTTTGCATATGAACGATCAAATTCATTGTATCGTTTAGCTAAAAATTTTTCTAGATTTTTCGCTGTCGCATTCAATTCAGCCTCTGCCATTTTTACATACTGCTCCATTTGTTGCTTCTCGATTTGGTTGGTTGCCTGTTCTTTTTTATCATTGGCTAATTTAAGACTTTCTTGCTTCTTTAAATAGGTGAAGGAACGCTGAAGAAGATTCTTCATATCTTTTGGCGCCTCAATCTTACGAAAAAAAGAATTAGGGATAGGTTGAAACATAACTTGCTGTGTCATCGGAATATTTAAGTCCACTTTTAGTTGGAACTCTAACATCACTCTTTCTTTCTGAACAGCTTCTAGCTCCTGCTTCCTATTTTTCCATTCCCGTTGTTTTTTTCTCAACTCGTCTTTACTCGCCTCTCCTATCTTGACCATTGCTTCTACTCGCTTTACGTCTTCAGCTAAAAATTGAATCTCTTTTTGTAAATAAGCGATTTGTTCATCGTATGACAAAATGGAAATATAATTTTTCGCAAGTTGATATCGAACAAACTCCTTGGCTTCTTGTTCATCAATTTTCGTTACGTTTTGGCTACTTTCTAATTCTTTTATTAGCGATGCTAACTGCTTTTTCTTTTCCTGTATATCTTTTTGTAAAGCCTTTAACTGTTCTTGAGAAGCTTGGTAGTTTTGCTGAATGATTATATTAAGCGATTGGTTAATAGCAATTTGAATAGCAATTTGTTGATCAATCACTTGTTTTTCTTCTTCAGATGCTTGCTCATAGTTTGGATATAGCGTCAAAAAGTACTCTCTCGTCGTTGGTAACAATTTTAACGGCTCTAATGTCGGTTCCTTTAGCTCATTTAGACTTTCACGAACAGCTTCTTTTTGTGCATTTAACATCGCCCACTTATACGTATAAACGAGAACATCGTTTGATTGCTTTACACCTTCGTCTAAAACATCATTCAATGCCAATTGTCTTGGGCTTACTTCACTTGCCTTTACATGCATAGGGAAAAGAACAAATATAAATATGAAAAAACATAGCTTTACCTTTGACATACCTTCTCCCCTAACTAAGCAATATCGTAATAAAAACAAAGGCGTTCCAAATGACATGATAAAAAATTGAAGTGTATAATGACTGCGTTAATCGATAAAGTACGACAGTAATTATCCCTATGACCGCACCATTTACAGGATAACTGAAGTGTGCTAGCCCAAATAAAATAGACGATACAATAAGCCCTACATAAAAATGATACTTTTTCTCCAAAAAACGATGGAGAACACCGCGGAACAAAAGTTCTTCTTTAATTGGCGATACAAGGATAACGGCTAACCCTATCAGAACGAAATCGAGGGTACTTTGTGCTCCTTGCAGCCCCATTACTTTCCCTTGTGCTTCCGGGTTTTCAAATCCAATCACACGGAATGAAAGAAATTGCATCACAAATGTCACAAAAATCGCCAGTATGATATACAAATACGTTTTTCCTTTATAAATTGCCTTTTTGTCAAAACTTCCTTTAAGAAAGACACGAACTTTTTTAAATAAAAAGAGGACAGCAACAAACATAAGCGCATCAAAAAGGAGCCCCATATACCCTTCAAATATATTCATAATTCCTTCATTATTTGTTACACCACCAATAATGCCAAAAATAAAGCCGACCGCAAAGGACATTCCAAAAAACGAAAGAAAAAATAAAATCATTGTTTTCCATGACAACACATCTTCTCTTCCTTCTATAACTGATGTTTGTTCTTGCTCCTTTTGCAGTAATTCACTCATGTTTCCACTCCTATTCTTTTAAATTTATCTTTTCTAAAAGATAATGCAAAATTTTTTTCGAATCTGTAACAACAATTGCTTCTGCTTGCATTCCAACTTTAATCTTTGCTTTTTTTCCTTTATAACTTTGCAAACTTTCATTTGGAACTGTTGCTTCCACGATATAGTAGCTTATCCCGTCCTCTGGATTAACCGTTGAATCTGTGCTTATTCGTACAATTCTTCCCTCGATCTCCCCATATTCTCGATATGGAAGAGCAGCAAAATGATAGTTTGCTTTATCACCGACTTTCATTTTGCTTATATCTTTATTCAGTACATAAATGATCATTTTATATTGGGACTGTTGATCTGGAATGACCGTTAAAATCGGATCATTGGGGTGAATAATATCTCCCTCATTCACGTCCTTTATAATATTAACAACTCCATTAATCGGTGCAATAATGCGATAGTTTCGAAGTTGAACTTCAATGTCTTTTTTCTTTCCTTCAAGATCTTTCACTAGCTTTTCCTGTTGCTTTATCGCTTCATTAATCTCTACTAGTTTATCTGTCTTAAATTTTGCTAATGAGATTTCCTCCAGCTCCTGCTGCAAAGAAATTTCTTGATATAGCGATTTCGTTTTCTGCTGCAAGTCGTTTTTTAATAATTGAATACCTTGTAACTGTGGTTCGATTGTATTCGCATTTTTCAACTTTTGTAATTGAATAGTGAGTTCATTCAACTTCTGCTTATTCCTCTCTATCTCTAACCGAACCGATTGTAATTTTCCGTTTATATAATTTTCCAAATCCAATTTAGCCATTTCATACTCTATTCTACTCTGCTCAATTTTACTTTTTGGAATGTATTGTTCGCCTAAAAAAACGAAGCGATTATACTCATCTTTCTTTTGCTGTAACGCTTTTTGTAGTTTGAAAACCGTTTGGTGAAAGTCTATGTATTGATTCGCATAAACTGATGTAGCACTCGCTACATAATTTTTATTTTCTAAATAGCTTTTTTCAAGACGTTGTAAATTTTGAATAACATCACGCAACCGTTCTGTTTCTTCGTATAACGATTGGATAGTGATTTTCTGCTCTCTCTGCGTCGCAAAAAGTACTTGTTCTTTTTCCTTTGCCTCATTTTGTGAGCGATGCAACTCTTGTGTCTCTTTCATTAATCCTAATCGAATTTGCCTCAGTTCACCGCTCAGTTTCTCATAATCTACAACATACTTCATGTACGCTTCGTAATAGTCATTGTTATTTTTTTTAAATAAATTCCTATGTTGCTCGACGCTTTTTTTAAACGTACGTAGCTGCTCCAATTCTTCTTTCGCTTGTTCAAATTGTTGCTCAACCACTTGTTTTTGAACATCAAGTTCGCTTGCATCTAGTTCAATTAATACATCTCCCACCTGTACTTTCTTTCCTTGTACATAGTTGACACGCTTTACCTTTGAAGATACAGACGTCTGAATTGTACTAACGTTTTCGTTTGGTCGAACAACAGCTTTCGCTTTCGCAACAACATCCATCTCTCCGAAGTAAGCCCACAATATAAGTGAAATGACAAACAAACATAACAAAGAAATGAAAATAGGAACAAACGGATGCGGTTTAGCTTCTAATAGCTCCCTACTATCCGTTAACTCACTTATCTCTCGTATATAAACGTTCATTTTTCACACCCTTTACATGAGTACCGATTGACTGGATTCATATGGGATTTGATTTTTCCATAGCTCATAATACTTTCCTTTCATACTCATCAATTCATCGTGTGTTCCGACTTCAATAATATGACCGTGCTCCATGACACAAATTTTGTCACATCTCATAATCGTGCTTAAACGATGGGCGATAATGATAGTCGTTATCTCACTGCAATATTCATAAATCGTTTCAGATATCGCTTTTTCTGTTGTCGAATCAAGATTGCTCGTCGCTTCGTCCATTATTAAAATATCAGGCTTTTTTAAAATCGCTCTTGCGATCGCTAGACGCTGTTTTTGTCCGCCAGATAAATTAGACGCGTTTTCCTCAAGCATCGTTTGATAACGTAACGGCAGTTGATTAATAAATTCATGGGCATGACACGCTTTCGCTGCAGCAATAATTTCCTCTAATGACACTTCTCCCTCCATCCCTAAACATAAATTTTCTTGAATCGTTCCACTAAAGAAAAAGTTTTCTTGCGGAATATACGCAATTTTTCGTCTTAATCTTTCTAAGTCCATATCCTTAATATTGATATCATTAATTAAAATATCTCCTTTTTCATAGTCATAAAACCGCATGAGCAGTTTCACAAGCGTTGTTTTTCCCGATCCGCTTTCACCGACGAGTGCGATCTTCTCCCCTTGACGAATGTGAAGATTGATATTTTTCAATACAACTTCTCTCGTTCCGTAACGAAATTGTAAATCTCTCATAACAATGTCGCCTTTTAAACTTTCCACTTTTATTTTTTTCTCTTCATTGTTTGATTTCTCGATTTCTAAATCTAAAATTTCCCCTAATCGATCTGCCGCAACAACGGCTGATTGAATCATTGGCTGTAAATTAATTAAATTTTGAATTGGCTCAAGGAAATACGCTAATAAAGCGTTATAGGCAATCAATTGTCCAACCGTCATATTTCCTTTTAGTACCTCATTTGCCCCAACCCAAAGAATGATGATTCCTCCAACAAGTTGCAAATATGTTTTTAATGATGATTGAAAATTGTTCATCATCCCGTGCGAAAATACAGTCTTTAGAAACGAAATAAACTTTTGCTCTGTTTTAAACTTCGCTTCTTCTTCCGCATTATACGCCTTTACCGTCTCAATTCCGTTCATTGACTCTACAATATAAGATGTTAATTCCGCATTTTTCTCCATTTCTTTTCTATTGACATTTTCAAACGGTTTACGGAACGCCCATACAATCAACGCATATAACGGAACTAACAAGGCCGTCACACCGAACAGAAACGAATTTTGTGCATACAAAATTGCACCACCGATGATGACCATAAGCGTGTCAATCATAATTGTCAACGTGGCACCCGAAATGGCATCTCGAACTTTGGAGGCATCTATTAACCTTGAAATAATTTCCCCTACTTTTCTCGTATTGAAAAAACTCATCGGGAGCGACAAAACGTGGTGATAATATCCTAAAACAAGCCCAAGATCTAACTTTTGGCTTAAATAAATTAAAAGATATGTACGAAATGCGTTCAACAATACTTTAAACGTATATAAAACAATCATGCCTATAGATAAAATATGTAACGTTTTTTGGAGATTTTCTGATAAAATATCATCAATTAAAAACTGAAAGTAAAAAGAACCGACAACTCCGAGTATCGTGAATAAAACACTCGCTAAAAAAATTTGCAGAAGAATGCCTTTTTGCGGCTTAAGCATGCCAATGAAACGCTCAAATAATCCTTTCGTTTCGTCTCTTTTTTCAAATGTCGGGGCTGGTACGAGCAATACAAGAATCCTCGTCCATATTTGAAAAAACTCCTCAGGCGACATTTTCTTTAACCCTTCGGCCGGATCGGCAATAACAATTTCTTTGTTTGTAATTTTATGAATGACAACGTAATGCAGTAGACTTTGATTCACAATAACATGAGCAATCGCTGGCAATGGAAAAGGTTGAAAAAGGCTTTCTTGATTCCCGCGAACCCCTTTGGCTGTAAACCCAAGCTGCTCTGCAGCTTTAATTAAACCGTATAAATTCGTTCCTTGTTTATCTGTGCCAGCAACTTCCCTTATTTTCGATATCGGCACTTTTAAACCGTACTGTTTGCATACCGTAGCCAAACAAGCCGGACCGCAGTCTTTTATATCGTGTTGTTTGATGCAGTAGTATTTGTTGAAAAAAGAAAGCATAGTAACTACACCTCAAAAAGTTAAAAAATGAAAGAAGAACATTTATAAAATCACATACCATCCCTCTTTATTATCTTTACTGTTTCAAATGCTAAAAATCCAAAAACTATCAATCCTATTACGATCATAAATGTATTTTGCACTTCATTCGATTCATCAACGATTCCTTCTGGAAGCAGTCCATCAATACACAGCAACGAGAACAGAAACAACTCAAAAATAAAAAAAGGGATATAAATCTTTTTTTTACTCACGTAATAAAAATAAGCGATTAAACAAAACATAAAATAATTCGCAAACGCCAATGGATCCCAGATCCTTAGAACAATAACGAAAGCACCTAACAGGATATTAATAAAAATGATGATCATAACAAAAATGTGCGTATTCCCTTTCAACGATAACTCCCTTTCTTCCTCTACTCATGGTGCTTAACTAACACCATGAATAGAGGAAACTAAGAATTTATTGAGGCTGTTTATCCATCATATCCAAGATATCCACCAACAACTGCACCGACAACTGCACCTGCCACAACTCCCCATGGACCACCCAGTCTTCCAAATCGGACCCCTTGTTGCGCTCCTCTGACTGCTGATGCTACTATTGGAGATAGCGTTCCGGCGCCAATAACTGCATTAGTCCATGAACCGCGTCCACCATCTATTTCTTTTAATTCCTCTTCAGAAAGAAAGGAAATAGAACCGTTTTTTTCTAACATTAACTCCATAGTAAAAACAACCCCTTCCATATTTTTTTGATCTTAATTTTCAAAAGCATTGTTGTGCTATTCCCTGATCATTTTCTCCTATTAGAAGAGTCAAGAAGAACACCGATTGCATATGCGACTGCCCCATAATGTGCACCTACAAATCCTCCTGCGGCTGCGCCAAGCGGACCTCCAAACGATCCACCAATTACAGCTCCAGTGGTTCCAAATCCAGATACTACTCCTACCAAATTAACAACATGTGATTTCCATGACCCACCATCAATACCTTGCAACTCAACATGATTCAATTCTTGGAACATTCTCATCCATCCTTCTAATTTGTTTTTTTCTTCATATACATAAAAAAAGAAATAGAAAATGCCAAAAAAGAAACTATCAATAGCACTATTTTTTTATCTGAAAAACCTTCTTTGTTAGAGAATAAAGGTATTCCATGAACTATCATCTGTATAAAAAATACGATTACAAGCAATAAATAAGTTTTTTTACTCACCTCTGTCACTCTTCTCTAATTTTTTTATATTCTCAATTTTAAGTAGCGAATAACAGTAAAATCACCATATTAATTGGTATACTTGCAATTGTAAAGATCCCGATATACTCTTTGGGATTTCTCCCCCTTTTTTTAGTCAAAAAAAACTCTAATCCTAGGTTACTAAACGTGATTAGTATAACGAGCCACATAAAGAGTATTTTATTCCCGTTATATAGTGAATTTACAAAAAGAGGGGAGAGAAGTATAAGAAACGTCAGTTGCTGAAAACTTCCCCTTGAAAAAAGGCTTATTCCTTCTTTTTTAATCATTTCAAACAACCCGCCGCAGCCGAAGCGCCCAACCATGCTCCCCCTACGAAAGTACCAAGCACCCAACCTACTGGTCCACTTACACCAGCAAAGGTCATAAGCCCTGTAAACGCCGC
The DNA here is from genome assembly GCF_019553625.1 of Anoxybacillus sp. ST70. Taxonomy (NCBI): domain Bacteria; kingdom Bacillati; phylum Bacillota; class Bacilli; order Caryophanales; family Anoxybacillaceae; genus Anoxybacillus; species Anoxybacillus sp. ST70. Next base: position 64,718 of record NZ_JAHZOF010000005.1, on the reverse strand, counting down.
TGTATGAGCAAATGCAGCAACAGAAACTTTTCCGCAAGCACTAATTCCTCCATCAATTGATACTAGCTCATCAGCTTTCAACTCTTTCATGACTCACCCCTCCATAATTTCTAGATTTATGTATACGACACCATTTTATCCCCATCACCCCAAACTGTAAAGTACTAATTTTTTTAGTACCTTTCCCCTTAAAGGAAAATAAAAGTTATTAAAGGTAAATTTTTAAAAAATATATTGAACTTTCTTGTAAGTCATGCTACCATGAAATCGTCATTTTTTACCTTTCTGTCAAAGGGAAGTGAGAGTATTCGTAAGTGGATGGCACATTCATTAGATCGAATGGGTTTGTATTTATTACATCGTCAAAAAAGTCAGCAGTCGCAATTTACGCGTTATGATCGATCACTTCTTGAACAGGCAAACTGGGATATCGTGTATCCGACACCTGACGTACCAGAAGTTCACTTTGAGCATATGCATAAACAAATGAATTATGAAATTCAACGTTTTTCATTTCAAAGTCCAATGAAATTCGGGAATGAAATAAATGATCGAGTTCAAGGAAATGTTTATTTCCACTCTTCTCAATCTCCTATTCACGTTATTGTTGTCCATGGTTGGAGAATGGATCAATGGGAGAAAATCAACCGATTGTTTCTAAAACCTTTCAACAAATCGGGATTTCATATGTGGCAGATGATGCTTCCTTTCCATTTTGATAGAGCGTATTCCTCATATAGCGGGGAATATATGATTAGTGCAAATATAGAACGCTCTATTTTTTCGGTTAGGCAAGCTGTCATGGAAATTCGCTCACTTATTCGCTGGATTAAACAAAACAAAGGTGGAAGCGTCATCTTAGTCGGAGTAAGTTTAGGGGGGCTAATGACGAACCTAGTCGCTACCGTCGAGGAATATGCTGATGCGGTTATTTCTATTATGTATGCCAATAGTTTATCCTATGCTGTTTGGCATACACCGATTGGGAAATACATTAAGCAAGACTTGCAAAACAATGGAGTTACTTATGATATGCTGAAAGAATATTGGGAAATTCTCGAACCAATTTCCCAAAAACCGAAGATCGATCGAAATCGTATTTTATTCATTGCCGGACGATATGACCAATACGTCCATTTTGAAGATGCCTTAGCGTTACAACAAGCATGGAACATCTCAAACTTTATTTCTTATCGTTGCGGACACGCTGGCATTATTTTTCACCGAAAAAAAATTGCCAATGATGTGTTGTCCTTTATTCACCGTACACTTTCACTATCTCCAAGGAGTGTATGATTTTGCTTCTATTATTCGTACTGTTATGGATTGGTGGAGCGATTGTTTTACTTATAGACCATAAAAATTCAGCCTCAAAATGGGCAAGCGTTATTGCTTTTGTCGGTGGTTTCGGTGGATTATCTGTTGTCATCGAAGAAAATATGATGCCGTACTCCGCTTCCTCTACCGTCGTAAAGCTCATCGTAGATTTACTATCATTCATTTGCCATTATGTAACACCTTATGTGTTTCTTATGTTTTCGATTACATATTCTGGACTTTTTTCGTTGATTTATCAAAAGCGATTAACATACATTCTTTTAACACCAATTTTATTTATGGCAATAAAATACCCGATATATCCAATTTCTGTCCCTTACCACATCGCATTATGGTGGGTAGCACCTTATATTGTATTTGGAATATGTCTTCTTTTGTTGTCTTATATAAAGGAAACACACCCTATATTAAAAAGAAATCGTTTCTTTACAAATCTTATTTTTATTCCTCCAATCTCATTTGCATTAATAACAAATTATATTTTACGTGCTTTCGGCGATCACGATAGTTGGCGCTATAACACGGATATGATTATTATTTCTTTTAGCTTTTTTATTGTTTCCTTATTCAAATATGGGATATTGCATATTCGTTTGAACATTCATCGTCTATATTGGAAGCAATCGATGCAATCTATATTTATTGGAACAGCAATGCTTAACCATAAATTAAAAAATGACATAAGTAAACTTCAATTGTTTTGTCGTCGGATGGAACAATACGCCAACGAGCAACATGATAATGAATTGCTTTCAAACATTCAAAATATACAGGAGGTTGTTCAACATTTACAAGCTACACTATCCAAATTCCAATCAAAAATCACCTTTCGTTCGTCCGAGAAGAAACGTGAAAACATGGAAGAAGTTATGGAGGAGAGTATTTCATCAATTCGTCACATGCTTAATCAAATTCAAATCGAAACGAATTATGACTCGACTATTATCCTTTATTGTGATAAGCAACAATTTAAAGAAGTATTTGTGAATATGATATTAAATGCAATCGAAGCGATGCCAAACGGGGGAACCATTAAAGTCCATTTTCAAGAAAGCTTTCGCTATCATATCATACAAATTTCTGATACAGGAACAGGGATAGACAAACAAACGTTGCCACATATTTTTGAACCGTTTTTTACCACGAAGCGAGCGAAAAGTAAAAATTATGGAATCGGTCTAACGTATTGTTGCTATGTCGTTCAACAGCATGGCGGATTTATCGAAGTAGAGAGTGAAAAATGCGGAACAACATTTTCACTGAAATTTCCAAAGTACTCTTTTCTAAAGTAAACGGGGGACAAAGATGCGTAGTACTATTCGTGTATTACTTATCGAAGATGATAAAGACTGGATTCAAATCATTTCTGAAGAATTAAATTGCTATCAAGATATTAAAATAATCGGTATTGCACATTGCAGTGAAGAAGCATTGAAAGCGATAAATAAAAAAGACGTGGATGTTGTGCTAATGGATATATTTTTACAAGATAATTGTGACGGCATCGAATTAACTGCTCAACTATTGGAAATGAAAAAGGAAATAAAAATCATTATGCTTACTTCTTCAGATGAAGATACAATCATTTTCCACGCTTACACGGCAGGAGCGATCGACTATGTCGTAAAATCAGAGTTTCATGAAATTATAGATGCTATTCGAGCCGCATACGAAAATCGCTCTCCTATTCGTCCAACGATTGCACATAAAATAAGAAAAGAATTTTGCAAGTTAAGAAAAAAGGAACAAATGACATGTTCCTTGACGAAAACTGAAATTTCCATTTTAAAACTAATCGATCAAGGATATACTCAAAAAGAAATCGCTAATCATTTAGTGATATCTATACAAACAGTAAAAAACCACGTAAGTCGAATTTTAAAAAAGCTAAGTGCGAAAAACAGCAAACATGCTGTATGTAAAGCGAGGGAAATGGGATTTCTTTAGATCATCTGTGTAAACAAACAAATAGCATCACACCATGACCAAATGCACGACTGGTTTGTGTATAACAAAACATTACTTTTCCCTTTCCACCACACAGCTGATTTGATGGATCACTACCACGTCTATCGTTTATTGCGCCAATACCGAGAGAAATTGACGGGAGACAAGCGTCAAATCGTAAGGGAATGTGAAAGCAATGACTTAAGGTTCTTAAGGTTGTCTACTAATCGCTCCAACATGCTCGTTGTGTGTTCAAAAGAAAAGACGAACAACAACGGTTGGAGGCTCGGTCGTGTCCTTATTCGATTGCGCGCTATCACAAAATCGCTCGTCAAGCGAACAAAAGAAATCGTTTCCTCACAAATCTTATTTTTTATTCCTCCAACCTTATTTTACTCTATAACAAATTGGCCTAAAAATGCTCTTAGTTTTGAGCAGATTCCCTCTCGATGAAACCTATTCGACAAACTTTAAAAGCTTAGGGTATTTTCTATGTATTTTGGTCACTTTTCAACATCACTTTACTAATTACGTATATAGAAAACATTCCTCATATCTCCATCCCCATAACGAAAAATACGTTTATTCGTTGATTATTTCTTCATTTCCTTTCGTACATGGTAATTTAGGAGAAGCATAGTCCCGAAATGCTCGTACATTACTGTTTTAAAGTGTATGCACGGTCACTAATTATCATATTTAAATTCCCCTTATTTTAATCATTATTATTATTCTTTGTGTAATATATAAATATTTTTTTCGTTCTTTTGTTCATATTGACTTCTTGTTTTGATTATAATAAAATAAATAAAGGAGGGGTTTCTTCAAAATAAATAAAGGAGGGGTTTCTTCATGAAGTTCGCTTCCAAATCTGAAGAAATTAAATTTTATGTGCTTGAGTTTCTAGCTGATGGTCAAGAACATTCAAGAGAGGAGATTAAAGAATATGTGATGAAACGAGCTAGTCATGGGGATTTCACAGAAGGAACATTTGCCGGAAGTTTATATGACTTGACTCAAAGAAAAAAAATTGAATCCGTTAGAAGAGGGGTTTACCGTATAAACGATATAAGAGATCAAGATGCTCATCATAAAGATTATGATACACAAAAAGGAACTCTGCACGACAAATGCGTTGCAATCTTGAATAATACCATTAAAGAACTGCGTCAAACAGCCAATGAGATTGACATCTTGGATGTTAGCCAAGAAGATTTACGCCTAATCGCACAAATTAAAGAGGTCATCTCAAGTTTACAGCGACATATTCAATCATTTGAGAAATAATAAAGTGGTTTTAAAAAACAGTCAAAATTCCATTAAAAAAGTTTTCTGGATGGGGGAACGAAAACATGATTCACTTATTTGACACCATTCACACATGAGAAGAGAAATAAATATGCTTTACGGAAAATATCTTTCTACCATCGCGAACAGCGAGTTTGGCGATTGCATAGAAACCTCCAAAGCAAATAAGTGATTCATCCCCCATACATAACTTTTTTTCTTTCTAGAATAGGAGGGAATTGTCATGAAGCCGCAAAAAGTTGGCGTAATAAATGAACAAGTCATCCGAAAGCTATGTTTAAGCATGCCAGAAAACATGCCCATCGTGCTTAGTAAAACGAACATCGAACACATGAAAAATAAACATCCGAACCACTTTGAAAAGTATTTTAAATATTTATCAAATATTTTATCTGATCCTGACTATATAGCCAAACATCCTCAAAACAGATCAATTCAATATATCAAAGTATTCGATTTTGAAAATAAAAAGGACTATGTTTTAGTAGCGGTCAGAGCTAGCAAGAATGGCGTTTTCTATGTTCGATCTCTTTTTATCATGTCCGATGAAAAGGTAAAAAAGTACGTAAAAAAAGGGGCATTAATCGAATACAAAAAAGGATAAGAAGCCATAGCACGTGACAAGCTATGGCTCCACCATATCGGCAAAGCTTTAGGCGGGGTGGCACTCCCGCATCTCCAACAAGGGCGATGGCTGCCTGTTCCATCCTCTGAAAGCTTTGACTGAATTTAATTATACACAAATTTACTTGCTTTTATTATACATAAACTCCTTTTATTTTTCAACTGTGATATTACTGTAGGATTGAGTCAAGAGTTTGTGGGAGATTTTTTCTATCTCAAATGAATGGATATATATGATTTTATCAACCTGATTTTTGTAATAATTCCCTAACCCTCTCCTCCTGCTTTTTTGCTTTTTTAAATCCCTTTCAACGCTTCATATATAGGCGTTCCACATGATTGCTGGAGATGAAAAATATTACCTAATGCCAACTCCACTGTTCCTGCATTCTTGACTACCTTTTTCACGAGTGTAGATCGCTCTGTCTCTCTCTTCCTCGACGACCACCTCTCCTCTCCACGTCTGAATCGTTAACCCGTCTTTCACAGCTACCATCACATGTAAAAACGTTCGAATCCCTTCTTCATACCAACTCCGTCCAGCTTTTACGCGCTTCGCAAACACGTGCATCGTTCCCTCTGCACTTCCCATCGGGCGATGGGTCTCCACCGTTGCTTGTAAAACAAGTTGGCGAATCATTTCATGGCTCATCACCGCATAGCCTACTATCTTTTTTAGCGCTTCGGCCGCTTGGAAATACGAAGGATCCGTCACAGCTAATTCGATGGCGGTTTCCTCCAATAATGGACGGACTTACTCCTTTTGCCCCATCGAACCCGAGGAACGCATCTAATAAGCACGTATACACGCCTTCTTCTCGATCCAAATAGGAATTGCGTCGAACCTCCACCTCCCCAAATAACGTCTGCATCTGTACCGTTCGTTTATCTTTTAAGTAATAACGCTTTTCATCTCGTTGCTTGGCTAGCTCTTCATCTAGCCATTCCAATACCTGTTGAAGCATGTCTCCATATTTTTTTGTAACATCGAAAACAATTCTGCTCCTAACTCTTTTCATGTTTGTCCACTTGTGATAAACTGTTGCACAGGACTCTCTGACCTCCTTGGTGATTTGGTTGCACTATCACAATACAGGAAGAGAGTCCTTTTTTCATCTTTTTTGCTCATCCCCCTTCTTTTATCCCCTTGAACCATATAAACGAGGACTTCACTTCCTCCCACAAACATTTTGCTCATACGGGCGACAGGCACAACTTGTCAAACTAGCTATATCATTTGTATAATATAAGCAGATACTTCATAAAATAAAAAAAGCTGAGTGCGGTGAACACTCAGCAGGCAACTACATGCCGCAAGAAGAGCGGCTGACCTTTAGATGTGTAATAGCTAAAGAGAAATAACCGTTTCACACCTTTGGTCGAGGGGGGACGGTTATTTCTTTTTGTTTATATAGACGCCGACGGTAACAGTCAATGTTAGCATTCCGATGAACACTAAGCTGAATTGCGCAAAATAAGAATCTGAAATGTATGGGGAAGTAGGACTAAAACGAAAAGTTAGAAATCATCCTGAAATGGACAAGGATTTCATCATACGAGAACTAGAGATGGAGAATGAAATTTTAAAAAAGTATCTGCAAATCTTGAAAAGGGAGGGAAGACAGCGAAGTTCAAAGTAGTAGACGAGCTCAAAACAAAATATCCAGTCGTTAAAATATGTAAAAAACTACAGATTTCAAAATCGGGTTACTATAAATACTTGAAAACAAAGAGTAAGAAGAAAAAAGAATCTAAGAAAGACCAACCATTAAAAGGGTTCATCACCAAAAGTTGTACTTGATTTTTTTTCTGAACATACCGTATTTACGTTTGTGAGGAAAAATCAGTAAATCAATGATTTTTGCACATCTTTGTACAGGAAAATTACATATTGTGGTGATGAACTAATAAAATAGAAAATCCAAAAAACTGATGTTTTATCCCGGTTTGTAGAGTATAAATTTCACCAAATCAAAAAGCAACACACTCACATTGAATGCGTTGCTTCTATCCAGCCTTGCGCTTATATCCTATTCCTCAATTATGCTGTTTAGCTTCTTATCAAAAGTATATACTTGGTACCCCTTCACTTTATTATAGGCGTATAAAAGAGCATCAACAAAGTCCATCCGTCTTTTTACAAACAAAATGAGCGCTTCTTCTAGTATGTCGATATCATCGACATCAATATTATCGTATTTAAACAGTTCTAAAAGAGTATCACATATCTCGTCGTTTTTTACTTTGTACACTTTTTCCAGAACATAAACGACTTCAACTACTACCTCATTCAGCAATAATACCTTGTTATTTTCGATAATCGTTGCAGCTTTCGCTGACAAATCATCATGATCATTAAGCAAATATCTTAGGATAATGTTTGTATCAACGATTTTCATATTTATCCACCACGGCTTTAGACCAAGCATCGCTTTCTCGAGCTCGCAAAAACTCATTTTTATATTTTGACAACGCCCCCCTCAAGCTTTTTTTTCCCACTTGTTCTACCTCTTCTTTATCTGTATAGGGAAGGACAATGACTTCTACTTTCCTGTTTCTTAATTTCTCAGGTATATCTATAATTTTTTCTAAATCATTGCTGTTTTTTATGACTCTCACGAAATCCATGACTTTCGCTCCTTTCAACGAAAATGGAACTTCTTAAACATATTATACCATTTAACTGTACACGATAGCACGAAAATTCCTTTTGACATATTATATGTTTCATCAATGTTTGATTGCCGAGTTCACTTCTCGCTACATATAGGAACGGTTCCAACAACAGCGGATTCTTCAGCTTCTTGATGTGCTCGGAGAAATAAGCAACGCATCGACCTTCTTGTAGTCAAATGACGCTTCATACCCAACATCCTCCTGCCTGACTTCCACACCAAATTAGCGTTTCATTTTCACAATAAACCAGTCGAGCATCGTCTTCTCCTCTTACACATACCCTTTTTCCTTCAACGACACGAATCTCTCCACGACAAACAATGACATGATCCAACAATTCAATTCCGACAATTCTCCCTGCCTCAAAAAGCCTTCTCGTCACGTCAATGTCTTCCCTTGACAGCGTCGGGTCGGTCGAAAGACGCGAAACGTTGAAAAAACAAATCAAAAAGATTCACACCGAGTCCAGAGAAACGTATGGCAGTCCAAGAATCACAAAAATCCTTCAGAAACAAGGAGTGAAGGTCTCTCAGAAAACCGTCGCAAGAATCATGAAAGACGATGACATTCGTTCCAAAACGAAGAAAAAATATAAGGCCAACACGAATTCGAAGCATCATTTGCCTGTGTATCCCAACTTATTACATCAGCAGTTTGAAGTGGATAAGCCGAACAAAGTATGGGTGGCGGATATCACCTATATTTGGACGAAAGAAGGCTGGCTGTATTTCGCTTCGGTCATGAATTTGTTTTCTCGTAAAATCGTTGGCTAGTAGCGAATGACAAAAGAGTTAGTGATCAAAGCATTAAACCGAGCCATCAACCAGAGAAAGCCTCAACCAGGTCTGATTCACCATTCGGATCAAGGGAGCCAATATGCATCGAACGAGTATCAAGCTATTTTACGACAGCATGGAATGCAAACCAGCATGAGTCGAAAAGGAAACGGTTATGATAACGCATGTGCGGAATCGTTTCACAGCATCATCAAAAAGGAACTGATTTTCCACGAGACCTTTACAACAAGGGAAGAGGCCAAACATCGGATTTTTGAATATATTGAGTGTTTTTATAACTCTCAGCGAATTCATTCCGCTAACAAGTACATGTCTCCGATAGCATATGAGAAGCTGCATCAACACGGCAAAAAACAATCCTTCTCTGAATGAAGTCGCGATATGGCGGTTTCTTAATCCTCTTGATAAGGGGAAGGGTTTACCAACCATTCTCCTTATCAAGAGGCCACCAAACGAAGTGCGGTAGTAGGAGTTAAAATGTTTCTCCATTCTATGTGTCTATTTTCTTGACATAATACCATTCGCTATTATAACCATCAACATATACAAGGTGTTCTTCATTATCAAATACCGACTCAATATGCAAAGGCTAGTTAAAAACGAGCGCAGGTGGGCTGCATTTCCTCCTTCTCGTCTTACCTACCTCTCCTCAGAACTCCGTGGATCTGTCAAGTGCTTTCCTTGACAGTTTCACAGGGTTCTGAGACACTGAAAAAAGACGAGAAAAGGAAAGGAACCAGAGTTCTATCACTCTGATTCCTTCACATTAACTGAATTTATATCGCAGTGCACTAGCACCGTTCCTTTAACTCCTCAATCTCCTCTACAGGAAGTTCCGTTAATTCGTGAATGGTGTGCACATCATATCCTTTGTCTAACATTCTTTTCGCAATATTTCGTTTCTCTTTCTTCTCATACGAAATCATTAATTCCAACACTTGTTCTTTTTCTTTTGTTTCCATTTCATTCACCTCGTTTCGCAACTGTTGTTCTTCCGCATCCGACAGCTTCACATATGTTTCAAAAAAGCCGATTAATAATCGCTGCTTTGCTTCGTCTAATTCCATGCGCACAATCATTCGTAAAAACTGCTTTTTTAACTCTACCCGTTCATTTTCAGTATACCCCATTTTGCTTAACAACGCAGCGGCGATTGGGTTGTCATGGCGAATGTAATCACGCCAGTTTTGGTTGCGCAACTCCACCGTTAAAAATCGAAAATGAAGCACATCGAAAAAAGGAAATTGGAGCGTAAACGATGAAGGTTCATGTCGGAGAGAATCATAGCTAAATACGGCAATTGGCAACATTCGCTTTCGGTATTTCTCAAACAAGCGGCTAAAGTAAATAAACATCCGATCAGGAAACGATGGCTGCACATAGCTTTGATTTTCGATATGGACGATAATGAGGCTATCCTCCCCTTTCAACTTCGTCTCAACAAGCAAATCCACGCGATACTTTTCCCCTGCCGTCACATCGGTAAACAGTTCCTCCGATAAAAACGCCACATGCTGAAAGTCGATATACTCATGCACATCCGGGAAAAAGAGAAGAAGAAACTCTTCAAAAAACGTCATAATCAACTCTTTAAACAACCGATCATGATCAATGGCCATATATGCACCTCGCTTTCAGTTTTGTTGTGTATTTTCGATAAAAACGAGGAGATTCCTGCTTTAGGAATGAAAAACAGAGAGCCAATCAACGACTCTCTGTATCTGTCAACCTTCGGGATGTGACTGGCACGTATCCCATTTTGTTTTTCTAATGTGATGTCAATCAAACGAGCCATTTCTTCTCTTTTCTCCGCTCGATATAAGTCGTCCAATAAATGATGTAACAAATATAGATCCGTAATAAGGTCTATTTTATTTTGCATCGGTTTACTTTCCAAACCTAATCGTGCGCCTAAGTATTTTTTTATCGCCTGCTGGCTTTCGCTAATTCTTGCGCGTTCTTCCGCCATTCGAATGACTCTCGCCATACTTAGACCTCCATCAATTTTTCCACATACTCCTTATCAATGAACTTGTCGGACACCGCAATAATCGTCGCCAGTAAGCGTACTTGTTTTTCCTCGTCTTTTATTCGTTTAGCGAGTTCGACTGTCTCGATGGCTCGTTCTGAACGATTCACCGAGCTCTGCATTAATGGGAGGAAAATAAGATGCAACTCATCTAGATCTGTAAGCTCTTCTTCGTTCTCTATTTTTGTCCATAAATCTTGAATGATGGCATCACCGTCATAGTTTCTCATCAATGCTGCTTGTATATTATATTGGACAGAGCCATAGCTTTTTTGCTCTAACACCTTTTCGACATTAGAACCATAAATGACTACTGTTTTAATCGGCTTTTTGTACCTTTCATAAGCGCTCACATCGTATTGAAGGAACCGATCCAAATCCTTCTCATCAAACGTTGTCTGAAACTCAAGATGTAAGTACGTATCGTCCGCTAGCAAAAACAGAAAGTCCATTCTTCTGTCATTTACTGCAATAGTCGGCAAATCCACCGCTTCTACACGAACAATTGGAGCAGTCTGAATACCATAAAAGTCAAGAACCTTTTCTTTAAATTGAGCGGTCATATTGTGGAATATGATGTCATAATTATTATACGCAATATCGGTTTGCCCGCTCATCATCACACTTCCTTTCTTTTTATTTTACTACAATAAACAAAACGAAACTGAGGAGTTTGAAGGTGTGATTACTTTTGAAATGGATTCATGCTGTGAGCGAAGTTGGAGATGGAAATGATTCGTCATAAGACAATACGAAGCGAGCTCAAATGGTATTTTTTCATGAAGCTGTTCGAGGATATGCAAAAACGCACGAAAATCATTCGTTTCTTTAAACAACGAATCACGCCGATTTCCACGGCACACAATTTCACCTCACATGAACTTCCTTGCACATCCTTTCGACAAAAACGGGAAAAATCCTGCGAAAAATTTTTTGATACTCTGCACGCAAAACTAGTGACAGGCACGCTACCAACGGGTAACACTCATCCCACTTGTCAAACTAGCTATATCATTTGTATAATATAAGCAGATACTTCATAAAATAAAAAAGCTGAGTGCGGTGAACACTCAGCAGGCAACTACATGCCGCAAGAAGAGCGGCTGACCTTTAGATGTGTAACAGATAAAAAAGAAATAACCGTTTCACACCTTTGGTCGAGGGGGGGACGGTTATTTCTTTTTGTTTATATAGACGACGATGGTAACAGTCAATGTTAGCATTCCGATGAACACTAAGCTGAATTGCGCAATAAGACTCAATGCTTCATACGTCGTCATATTCCCACCTCCCTTCATCGGGGAAGTGGTCAACCGCCCACCCTGCTTATGTAGTTGCTACGGAGATTGTAACATTTTTCTATTCCTCTCGCAATTTCAACAACAGCTGCCGCAAAAAATGCCACAGCACATCAACAAAAATACAGAAAAAGAAACAGAGAGCCACTCAATGGCTCTCTGTTTCTATCAATCTTCGGGGCGTGATAGACATGCTCCCCAATTTATTTTACTTCAACAGTCACCGCAGTAGCAGCAATTGAAGTAGTTTCATCAGAACCTGTTACATCAGTCAATACTTTAAATAACAATGTTCCTTTCTTACCTTTATCACCATTAACTGTTGTGTAACCAACTACTGCATCTGTAGGAACTGTACCCACTAATGTTGAGTCAGCAGTTAATTTAAGTTTCAACATACCTAAACCAATGTCTGTACCCGATGTATAAGATGCATCACCATCCACATCTAGGTAAAGTAATCCTTCAGTTCCTGTATCTTCAGAAATACGCACTTTATGAAGTGTACTCTTAGATAGAGTAATGCCGTTCACGATATCATCTTCGTTACTGTAAGTCACATCAAGTACGTCTTCATAGTTGATTTTCGCGCCAACATAATCAACAGTAGGTACTGTTTTGAAATTAACCGTATTGATTTTAATTGGGTTATTAACAACTGTGATTGTAATTTTTTCAACTTTTCCACTTGCCGTATCTTTTAGTAAAACATCTGTCGTACCAGCTTTTAGCCCTGTGATTACGAAACCATAATCTCCTGACGTACCAACAATTTTAGCATTAAGAGTTGCACTTGTTGAACTACCAGTAGTGCTGCCATTAACATCTACAAATTGTGCCTTGGCAACAGTACCATCTACAACTTCAATTTCATAATTTTGCAACTCAATCGGATCCATATAAATTCCTTCAGTATTGTAACGGGACAGCTGGTATGTCACAGTTTTATCAGATTGTAAATCTAAAGTATTATCAGTCGACGCAGGTGCCTTAGAAATAACCTCTAATTTCTTACTACCTGTATTATCCACTGCAGAAACATTAACATAGAACGAACCAATCACATTACCATCTTTGTCTTTGAAGTAGAACGTACCACTTCCTGCTGCGTTACCTGTTAAGCTTACGGATACCTTTCCAATAGAGTTTGGTGTATCAGTTGTAAAGTCAGTAAATGTGACAATATCGTTTGATCCTGCAATTGGTACTACTTCAACGAGATCAGCAACTTGATTAACTCGGTACGGATCGCCATACTGATCTAAAGTCTTTACTGTAACAGTTTTTTGATAACCTTTGACAATACTTACACTTGCTGGATCTACGGTCACCTTCGAAAGCTTACGGGCAACATTCGTTACTGTAAAGTTAAACGTTTTTGTTACTTCACCGACTTTGATAGTAATTGTTGCAGTACCTGCCGATTCAGCAGTTAAAACACCGTTAGACACAGATACAACAGCTGGATTAGAAGTTTTCACTTCAAAAGCATTCGAAGAAACAACAACTTTCTCCCCAGCTACAGTTGCTTCCACTTTATATACTTTTGCTTTCTCGCCAGCAACTAATGTTGTGCTGTTCATGACATAGTCGTCATCTGATAATGAAACATTATATGCACTAGAAGAGTCATCAGTTTTGTCAATTCCAAAGTTATAGAATGTTACTGAATTAACTTCCGTAGCTTCAGTATCAAGGTTAACAACTTTAATGTTTGCAGTGTCAGTCACTAACGCTTCTCCAGCTCTCGTCACTTGAACTTCAACAGTATAGTCCCCTTTAGTAACAGGATGAGCGACTACACCAGTTGAAGAAGTATTGGTAGAAGATCCATCAAAGAAACCATTTGCAGCCGTACCATCAGCTTTTTTAGCGACGAAAGCCACTGAATAACCCGCCAACTTGAGATAATCCACATCTGCATCTTCGCCATTCACTTTAAACTTAACTCTTTGACCCGCACGATCGTCATCAAATGTTTGCGGTTCGATAGACACAGAAGTTACTTTGTACTCAAACTTAGTCGTAAAGTCTTTCTTTTCACCTTTAATTTTCACAGAAACTGTAGTATTAGCGTTAGGAGCAAGTTTATTTTCTAAAGATACCGTTGCCGCCTTTCCATCAGTATCTGGAACAACAGATAGAACTTTGTTACCTGCCACAGTTACATCTTCAGACTTCAAGAACTGTAAACCTGTACCTGTAATTTTTAAAGTTTTGGCACTAGGAGCACTTACAGCTTCAACTTTTAGTACAGGCACATCAACTTTTGTTTTGTCAGTTGTTTGACCTTTGTAAGATACGCTGTAAGATTTGCCTTCTTCTAACGCTGTTTTTGTTTTGATAACAACAACTGTTGTTTTTGCTTCAGCTGCTGCAGCGGCTTTGATTGATACAGATTCGATTTCAACGCCTTGGATAGCGAAGTCTTCTTTTTTCACTTCTTTCAATTCGCCGTTGAATGTTACTTCTAATGTGTTGAGGTCAACAACAGTTACACCAGTGATGTGTGCTGCTGTTACACCAACGTTCATCGCACGAACGACGAATGAAGCGAATTGACCGCGTGTTACGCTTTGTTTTGGCATGAATTCTGTGTTTTTCGTTACGCCGTTTGCTTCTAATGTTTGGATGTATTCACGCGCCCATGCGCCTGCTTTGTCAAGGTCAGTTACTTTTGTTGTGTGGTTTGCAGGTTTTGTTAATTTGAACGCTTCAACAACAACTTTCGCCATTTGTTCGCGAGTGATTGTTGCGTTCGGGTTGAAGTTACCCTTCTCGTCTCCGCTCATCACACCTGCTGCTTTCACGATCGCAACAGCTTCTGCTAATTCAGCGTTGCTTGCAGGAACGTCTGGGAAGCCCGCACCTTGCTCAGGAGCTTTTACGCCCGCATCTTTTAAAATGCGTGAGAAGATGATTGCAGCTTCACCGCGTGTTAATGATTTGTTTGGTTTGAATGTGTTGTCACCGTATCCTTTAATGTACCCTTTTGCTACTAATGTAGCGATGTCATCTGCATGCACGCTTCCTGCTACGTCTGTGAAAGAAGCTGCGCTTGCTACTGGTGCGATCGCTGAAGCAACAACTGCTGCAGAGACTGTACCAGCTAAAAATTTGCGATAAGACTTTGGTTGGTAAGCCATCGACATATTTCCTCCTTTTGTTTCTCTTTCTATTTAAGTTTAGCTAAATTTAAGAGATATGTATGTTTTCTCTATAAAACTCTTAAACTTAGCGAGTGAATGACTACAAACTACATTATAATTTTTTCCATGCATCGTGTCAACCATTTTTTGAACAGTTTTTCTTTGTTGGAATAACAAAACTTTTTCACATGTAGTCTTCCACCTATTCACCATTTTACCGAATGTTCGACTTTTTTCAATACCTATAAGCGTAAATTTTGTCAAAAACTTTTGTTACATAACTGTAAAATTACCATTCTCCTATTTATGATACACTTGGAATAGTGTGAAAATGTCGAAATTGCAAGAACAATAGCGAAGTGAGGTGTATCATGTGAGGCGGTTTGTTTCAGCATTGCTTTTGTTTTTTCTCTTCCCTTCCTTCGCTTATGCAAGCGATAGTTATGATCGGCTCGTTCCACTTGCGAAAAAATACGTCGGGGTGCCGTATCAATTCGGGGGAAGTTCAGAAAAAGGATTTGACTGTTCCGGGTTTACACGCCATGTGATGAGTGGGCTAGGGGTCACATTAGCGCGGACGACAGCGGAGCAGTATAAGCAAGGAAACGCAGTGAAGAAAGAAGATTTACGCGTTGGGGATCTCGTCTTTTTTGAAACGTATAAAAAAGGGCCGTCGCATGCAGGGATTTATATCGGCGACAATCGGTTTATTCATGCGAGTTCATCCAAAGGAATTATCGTCACGTCGTTAGATGATTCCTACTATAAAAAACGATACATAGGAGCAAGACGCGTGCTTGCGTATGCACAGGACGCGGGAAAATTTCAAGACGTTGAAAAAGATTTTTGGGCAAATCAAGAAATTGAAACGTTAGGTAAAAAAGAAATTGTGCTCGGATATGCAAAAAGCTACTTTAAGCCAGATGCAATGATGACGCGAGCAGAAGCGGCAGGACTAATTGCCACGTATTTCAATTTCGATATGAACAATCGAAAAGAAACGTTTACAGACGTGTCGAGCGATCATTGGGCCGTTGGTGCGATTAACGCGCTTGTCAAAGAAAATATCATCAGTAAAAACGATAAGCCATTCCAACCGGATGAACCGTTGACGCGTGAACAGCTTGCCATGTGGTTTGCAGAGGCATGGAAGTTAAAGCGTGGGGCGGATGTGCCGTTTACTGACGTCAAAGAAACGGATGCGGCGTACGATGCGATTGAAAAACTCGTTGCAACAGGTATTGCGAACGGATATGAAGACGGAACATTTCGTCCGAAAGAAACGGTCACACGTGCGGAGTTTGCGGTGTTTTTCTACCGTGCGATCAACGCAAAATAGCGAGGAAGGACAAGCCTTCCTCGCTATTTTTTATCGAGCGTCCGTTTTAAAAAGAGGGCAAACTGTCCGCGTGTCACGAAATCGTTCGGGCGATACGGATTGTTGATCGTAATGCCGTTGTAAAAAAGCGTATCGATCGCCTGATACGCCCAATGAGAAGCGGGCACATCAAAAAACGATGCATTTGTCGTCGGCTGTTCGTACACATCGGCATACACCCTCGTTAAAATGGTTGCCATTTGGGCACGGGTAATGTAGTCGTTCGGATATAGCTTCCCGTTATATCCGGTAAGCAATCCATACGCCTCAGCAATCGCCATCTCTTTATACCACGGATCCGTCGGTTTTACATCTTGCGCCTTGACGACATATCCTTCAGGGAGCGTCAACTGTAAATCACGAATAAGCATAAGGGCGGCATGACGGCGAAGGAGCCGTTCGTTCGGACGATACGTTCCGTCTGGGAATCCTGAGATCATCCCTCGTTCATACAACAGCCGCGCAGCTTCCTGCAGCTCCTCTCGGACGACGTCTGGAAAAAGCGGAGGAGTAGAAACAAGCGTATCGATCGCTCCATACGAGACACGCAACGTCGCTGAACCGCGATTAAATCCTTTCGTTGTTGGCTGAACGACACGAAATAATGCCGTATCGACAATCGTTGAGCGAAATAGCCAAGAAACTTGACTATTCAGCTTCGTCCCATCATATGCCGTTTCGTTTACCCCTTTTGGCACACTTCCGATATACACGGAAGCATAGCGCCCTTGTCCATCTTGCGCGTTTAAATATGCGGTTGTATCGGCATATGTGTAAAGCTTTAGCGAATACACGTTATTTTTTACCGTATAGTTTGTCAGCAGTAATGAAAGCGGAGGCATCGGTTCATACGTAGCGCCAAGTTGATTTTTCCAATACGTTTGTAGCGCTTGAAGCTCAAACGGCGTCGGAAGATGGGCGTTCATTTGCATATGCCCTTTTAGCGCATGCGGCGACCCGAATAGTTGCACATAGTCTTCAGCTAATATTTCCGGCATATACCATTCATATTCTCCACTCCCATCCGCATGGACGGTCGGGTAGCGAAACAACTCGCGCGCAGCGGCATACTGCGACTGCAGCCATTCGTTCGGACGGCGCTGTTCTTTATTTAATAAATAATAATAAGTGAAATGATGCCCGTACTCGTGCGCTAACGTCGTCGCCATCTCTTCCACCGTCGTCCATTCATTTCCTCCATACAAATGAATATATCGATTTGGAAGAAGAGACAGCTTCGGACTGACTTGATATTGCGCAAAATATTGTCCAAGCACGTTTTGTCCTGCGGGGTAATCAGGAAAAATTTTTACACTTCCTAACAAGGAAAGTTCGGCACCGTGTTTGTTTTTTAATAACTCTTGCTCAAGTTGGGCAAGCTTCGTTTCGTTCCAATATGTGCTGTAACTTTCAAACGTCACCCCACTCGTTCCTTTATAGCGCGCAATAAGCGGATAGTAATCTTCGTACGCTTGCGCTTTTGCTTTATTTGTTAAATCAACGACATGAGCATGAGCTGGATGTTGAAACAACAATAAAAAAAAGAACGTAAGCCATATGAATCGCATATGATTCACCTCGTTGTCTATGAATCTTATATTTATTTTAACACGATCGGCGACACGATGCGTCTGGAAAAAGAGAAAGGCTGCCTACATGTGCAGGCAACCTTCGTTTCATCTATTTCTTTGTTATAGAGAGCGTGTATGGCTTAGCATTTGGACGAGCGAGCGATTCCTCTACGACGACATAGTACGTTCCTTTTTTCAACGAAAGCGTACCGATTTCTGCGTCGCCGTCACCGTAATGGTCATACGTTTGCACGAGGCGTCCTTTCGCATCGAAAATGGACATGACGCCGTCCATCGTGCCCGGTACATCGAGCTTGAATGTAAATGTGCCGTCTTTTTCAACGACAAATTTGTACGCGTCTTTATCTCCGTAGTCAACGATGTTCATATACCCCGTTGCTTCATACGTATTTCCTTTTTTATAAAGAGAAAGCGGCTTCGATGGTACGTTGTTTTTCAAGACAGACGATGCGTCTTCATCTTTTTTGTTGAACGATTGAATGCCAAAGTTGTACGACTGAAGCGATAGTCCATCAAACATAAACGAGTTGACGACGAAGAAATACCCAACGTTTTTCTTCGCTCGGAACGATCCGTGCACGTCGTATAATGGGCTCCAGCCATTCGGGAAAAACGTAACAGCTTTGCCGTATTCGTCTTCGTCAATCGTCATATTGCCGTTCGTATCTTCGACAACCGAGATGATTGGAACTAATGTGCCGCGCAATGATTTTGGCAGCGATGCATTCGGTTTGCTTGGCTGTGCAAAAAGCGTCAACAGCTCGTTCGCTTGACGATGTTTATAGTAGTAGTAATCGACATCGTTCGGAAGCACGAAGTTTCCTGTTTTCGTTTCATTGACGTTTACAACTGTTGCTTGCATTGGTTCGTTATTTTTCTCATTTTTATCTTTTGGTGCATCGATTAATTTTTTCGACGTCATGCTGTACGGTTCAGCGACCGGTTGATAATTGTCGTTTTGTACTAACATGTAGTACGTTTTTCCTTCTTCCAAAATGAGCGTCCAGTCTGTTTGTTTTTTGCCTGTCATCCAATCAAATGGCCAAAAGTTGTTTACTGGTACGAGATCGTCTTTTTTCTCATCATATTCGAATAATGTAGCTGACGGCATCATATCGTCAGGTGTCGCAAACGAAAACTCGTACACAGCCGTTGTTGGGACAGTGAAGCGATAAAAATCTTGGTCGCCACTAAACTGGATAAATGCTTCTGTTTTTTCTCCAATGTTGTAAGGTCGAGCATTTGCTTTAATTTGTTGCACTTGTTCTTGATCGAAACTGTTCCAACTTCCATCGTCAATAATGACAACAACATCGTTTGGTTTACGCATTTGTTGTTGTGTTTTTTCAGTTTGTTCCACAGCCCCTTCTTCCGACGGCATCGGCTCGCGTGCTGGGAAGTTGTCTTCGTCAGCTGGAAGCGTGACGACTTCTGCGCGAAGTTGATATGGGATTGCTGAACCGGTTAACTGTTTTACTTGATTGCTTGACATCGCCAGCTCAAACATCATTGGATAAAATCCGCCCATCGGTTCGCTAGAAGCTTCAACGACATATGGCACGCCCGGTTGCGCTTCAAACGTGAGCGTCTCTCCTTTGCTTATGCCGTTATTGTTTCCAGATGCAATCGGGAATGTGATTTCTTTATATTTCGCATCTGGATCCACAGGACGATATAGCTCATCAGCCAAATAAATGTTTAACGATGAATCAATCCCTGGAACAGGAGACAATTGAAACTTCACTGTCGTCGGTTCTGTTACAGTAAATTGAAAATAGTCACGGTCGCTTTCCGTTGCATCTTTTTCTGGGACAAACGTTAAGTTCTCTGCAACAAACGGCAATTGTTCAATGACAGCTGGATTTTCTTTTGTCAAACCATCGTCTGCAAGCTCTGTAAACGATTGTACAGCTAACGTATATGTTGACTTTCCTTGCAAGCTGTAGTTGCCGTTCGCATCTGTGACGCCGATTGCAAGCACACCTGATTGTTTTGCCGTAAATAGTTTCGCTTCCATTTCGCCTGCGCGACCATTATTGACTTGAATCGGTTTTTCAGACGCCGTTTTTCCTTCCGGGTAGAAACGGAATACGAGCTTATAGTCGTATGATTGTGCTCCTTCGAGCAACACTTGGACGCTTTCGCCTTGTTGAACGTTCACTTTCACCCAATGCATTTCCTCTGGTTTTGTGAACGAACCTGTTTTCACGTACGGTTCTTTCGCATCAATGACTGGCGCTTTCGCTAAAATCGTTTCATCGTTCCATTTTTCTTTTTGCGGCACATTTTTGATGTTATATTGCAGCGCTGCCACTGGATTGACTAAACCATTGCCGTACGTTAAATCGTATCCTTTTTCCCCTAAATCCGTTGCCGTACGTTCTAAAATCCATTCAACTTGATAAGGTTTTAAATTCGGGTACTTCGATAAAAGAAGCGACGCCACACCCGCCACAACTGGCGACGCCATCGACGTTCCACTTAACTCGGCAAACGAAGAGCCTTTCGTGTAGTCATAAATCGGGCTGTACACGTCCACACCCGGTGCCACAATGTCTACAGACGGACCGTAGTTTGAAAACTCAGCAAGTTTATTTTTGCTGTCGGTCGCTCCGACGCTAATGACGCCTTCGTACGAAGCTGGGATAGAGTACATATCTGTCGCTTCGTTTCCTGCTGCCGCAACGACTGTAATCCCTGCGTCGATCGCTTTTTGAACAGCTTCTTCTAAAATCGGCGAGCTAAAATAGCCGCCAAGGCTCATATTAATGACTTTTGCTCCTTTTTCAATCGCATACAAAATGCCTTGGGCGATCGTATAATCGCTTGCTCCTAACCCGCCCCCGAATACGTCAATCGGCAAAATTTTGACGTTCGGGTTGACACCATGCGCCCCAACACCGTTGTTGGCGTTCGCACCGATAATGCCGGCAACGTGCGTTCCGTGCACATCTTTGATCGGCGCCCCCGCCGGATTGATCGCGTTGTAGGCTGGGAGGAGACGCCCTTTCAACTCAGGATGTTTCGTATCCATTCCTGTGTCGATGACGGCAACTGTGACATTAGACTTTCCAGCCAGTTTTAACGCCTTTTCCATATTTAAAAGCGATAATAAATACATATGATCTGCTTTCGGATCAGCCGAACCGAGCCGTTTGTATGTAAAACTTGGTGTCACACGTTTGACGGCTTTTAATTTTGCGTAATTTTTTACCACTTGCTGCATATCTTTCCCTTTTTGCACGGTGACGACGTCATATCCTAGTTGCGGAAAGGATTGCTTCAATGTCGCTCCGAAACTGCGATGAACGGCAGCTGGAATTTTCTCGCTGTACTTCACAATCAGCGTGTCGGCGCTCACTTGATCTTGCGCCTCTTCAAACCGTTTGTAAGCAAGAGACGTTTGCCCTTTTGTCACTTGTTTTTTCCATTGGGCAATTGGCAGTTCTGTCGACGCTTGAGCGACCGTCGGCACGATGAGTGCGGAAGCTAAACTAACGGATAATGCGGCCTTCTTCCATTTTTTCATAAAAGTCCTCCTTCAAAAAAATGTAACATATGTATTCGCCTAAAAAAGCAAATACACCTACTAAAACGAAAAAAAAGAAAAAAAGTTTCATATTTTGATAATTTTTTCTAATAATCTTACAATATCACCCAAGCACAAAAAAGTAAAGAAATATTTTCCGGGTCGTGAAACATTTTGGGAACAATGGTATACTGTACGTTGAAACGATTCGATTTACAACGAAGGAGAAGGTTCCGATGCTATCTTACATAAAAAAGTTAGTCAACAGCGATGAACGGAAATTAAAAAACTATTATAAAACGGTTTCGCGTATCAATGAGCTGGAGTTAGAGTTTGAAAAAATGACGGATGAACAATTGAAAGCAAAAACAGAGGAGTTCAAACGTCGTTTACAAAATGGCGAAACGGTATTTGATATACAAGTCGAAGCGTTTGCGACTGTTCGCGAAGCGTCGAAACGCGTGCTTGGCATGCGTCATTTTGACGTGCAACTCATCGGCGGGCTTGTGCTTGCGGAAGGAAATATTGCAGAGATGGCAACAGGGGAAGGGAAAACACTTGTCGCTTCCGCCCCAAGTTATTTGCGCGCCCTTGAAGGAAAAGGGGTGCATGTCATTACAGTAAACGACTACTTAGCTCGCCGCGACCGTGAACTAATCGGAAAAATTCACGAGTTTTTAGGGCTCACGGTCGGTCTAAACTTGCCACACATGTCGCCAGAAGAAAAACAAGCCGCATATCAAGCCGATATTACATACGGTGTCGGCAATGAGTTTGGCTTCGACTATTTACGCGATCATATGGCATACAGTGTCGCTGATCGTGTCCAACGCCCATTTCATTATGCGATTATCGATGAAGTCGATAGCGTATTAATTGATGAAGCGAAAACCCCTCTCATTATCGCAGGGAAAACAGGGGTCAGCTCGGAGTTAAGCTATTTATGCGCACGCATCGTGAAACATTTCGTCCGCGATGAAGATTACGAATACGACGAAGAAACGAAAACAGTGAATTTAACAGAACGAGGCATTGAAAAAATTGAAAAAGGATTCGGCATCGACAACTTATATGATCTTGAACATCAAGTGTTGTACCATTACGTCATTCAAGCGTTGCGCGCATATGTGATGTTTACGCGCGATGTCGACTATATCGTGAAAGACGGGAAAGTGTTGTTAATCGACATGTTCACTGGTCGTCCAATGGAAGGGCGCAGTTTAAGTAACGGGCTTCATCAAGCGATTGAAGCAAAAGAAGGATTGGAGTTAACGGAAGAAAATAAAATTCAAGCATCCATTACGATTCAAAACTATTTCCGCCTTTATCCGATTTTATCAGGGATGACAGGAACAGCGAAAACAGAAGAAAAAGAGTTTCAAACGTTGTATGGAATGGATGTCATCCAAATTCCAACAAACCGCCCTGTCATTCGTCAAGACTTTCCAGATCGTGTCTTTGCGACAGTCGAAGCGAAATATAAAGCGGTCGCCAAAGAAGCGAAACGCGTTCATGCAACAGGACAACCGATGCTGATCGGAACGACATCCATTTTACAGTCGGAAAAAGTGGCGCAATATTTAGCAGAAGAAGGGTTGCCGTTTCAATTGTTAAACGCCAAAAGCGTCGAACAAGAAGTTGAACTCATTTCTCGCGCCGGTCAAAAAGGACAAATTACAATTGCGACAAATATGGCGGGACGCGGAACAGATATTATGCTCGGCGAAGGAGTGGCAGAGCTTGGCGGATTGTACGTCCTCGGTACCGAACGCCATGAAAGCCGACGCATTGATAATCAATTAAAAGGACGCGCAGGCCGCCAAGGTGATCCGGGACGCTCGCAATTTTTCATTTCGCTTGAAGACGACATGTTCCGTCGCTTCGCAAAAGAAGAGCTAGAAAAAATGAAAAAATCATTGCAAGTCAACGAAGACGGCGAAGTATTAAACAAAGACGTGCATGAATTTGTCAACCGTGTTCAGCGCATTTGTGAAGGAAGCAATTTCTCTGTGCGAGAATATAACTTAAAGCTGGACGATGTACTAAACGAGCAACGTCGAACGATTTATGCCCTCCGCAATCGCGTGCTCGAACAAGAGGATATCGTCGCTATTGTCGCAAGTATGGTTCCTGCATTTCTTGAAAGAGAAATCGCTTATACTTGCCCAGAAGATACAATTCCAGAACAATGGGATCTCGCTCGTCTCGCTGAAACGATTCACCTTGTGACAAATGAACAAGTGACGTTCACAGGAATAGTGGAACGAAAAGAAGTAGAAGTGATCGTACAACAAGCGATTTCGGCATGGAAAAGACGCCTCGAAACGTTACAATATACAGAAGAACATCAACAGGCGTTAAAACGTGCCATGCTTTCACTCATCGATTTCCACTGGACAAAACATTTAGAAGCAATGGAGTTATTAAAAGAAGGAATTGGGTTGCGCTATTACGGACAAGAAGATCCGATGCGCCAATATGCAAAAGAAGGGTTGGAGCTCTTTACAGCTATGTATCACCGATTAGAAAAAGATGTTTCCCAACAACTTGCCCAGCTCATCTCACAATAAGAAAGGAGATGGAACAATGTTTCCATTTTTCAAAAAGAAAAAACAAGGGGAAGATAGTACCGTTCAAGCTGGTCAGTTATTTGACGGAGCAGATGAACAACAAGATGAAGACGTGCATACGACATTATCCATTCACCCAATGATGTCGTTAACGACCGAACAAAAATATTATTTCCAATACATCAATAACGAATTGCCGCCGTTGAAAAAAAATCAAGTGTCGTTATCCGGTGTAGAATGGAAAAAGGAAGACGACCATTACGTTGTTACGGCGTTTGTCCGCAACAGTTTAGATCAACCTATTCGTTTTGACCATATGCCGTTATTGCTCATTGGGCCAGACGGAAAAGTGCTTGGAAAAAAAGTATTTCCAATGAATGAGCTCGGCGATATTCCACCAAAAAGTAGCCGTCCGTGGCGATTTGTATTTACAACAAGTGACTTATATACAGAAAACATTCCTGAAACGGGATGGAAATTAGCGTTTGAGTTAAAGAAGCCACACCAATTAGATTTAGAAGAAAGTTGGCAGCAGCATTTAAAAGAAGAAGACAAGCAAAAACTTGAGCAACTCGTGCGCTCCCTTACTCCACCAAAGCAAGGAGAGGTAAACGTCATGGGGTTACAAGCACTTATCAACAACGAAGGGAATTTAGTCGTAACCCTACTCATTCGTAACGGTAGTGATAAAAACATTACGTTTGAGCAAATACCTTTAATCGTCGAAGATGCATCGGGCGATGTGGTCGCACGCGGAGCGTTTACGTTACAGTTAGAAGTAAAAGCAAACACAGGTAAGCCATGGACATTTATCTTTCCAAAATCACTTTTACAAAAAGACGAATTTGACTTTTCCACATGGCGTGCCTACATTCCACAGTAAAAGAAAAAGAGCTGATGTTGTTCATCAGCTCTTTTTCTTTGCCTCTGGCCACCAACCGCTCTCTATCGTAAACAGAAGGAAATAGTACTACAGTTATATTTTAGCATCATTTTTTATGTTTCACAAATATATTTTTCGTTTTTTTGGTATAAATTTTTCCCCCTCTTTCATTTTTTACATGAAATTAAAATAAACAATAGCGAATTTTCTGCCCAGAACGAATGGAAACTGAGCGGACTGTACATAAGATCGCTCGTTCTTCAGCAGCTGTGAGGTCATTCATCGATGCGGGGATGTAACGCTTCTCGAGGTCATTCCAACGTTTGACGCATATTTGCAGTTTCCCTTTTCCAAACAAAAACGTCATGACAATCATTAATTGATCATCTATCGTTTTAAAAAACAAAAACAAGTCGTCTTTTGTTGTACATGTAATCATGCGGTAACGAATCGGTTCAAGCGGCAACTTTTCAATCGGTGAAATAAACTGAAGTGAATCAGAAAAGTGAATGGGTTCAATTGTTCGCGACTCGTGAAAAGGAGGATACGGTTTCTCTTTAATGAGTACCTCACACATTTTCCCTCCTCTTTTTGTTTGATGAACAATGAAATTTGAAAAATAAATATTCACAATTCATCCTCTCCTTCAAGTTTTTCCAATGTATATTTTTACATTTTATGAATATTCAATCAACTTTTTTCGACAAAGATCCTGTCGATTTTTGTTCTATTTTAGAACATTTTGTTATTTTGTTCATAAAAAGAACAAAACATCCCCTATTCTTCTTCTATTGTAAAAAGAAAAAGGGAATTTGGTGGAAGATGATGCTACAACATATGAGCGAACAAATTAAACGTTTGCGTAAAGCGAACCATTGGACGCAAGAGCAACTGGCGCAACGGTTAAACGTATCTCGTTCAAAAGTGAGCAAATGGGAAAACGGTGAAGTGCTTCCTGATTTGAAATCGATCATTGACATGAGCGATTTGTTTCGTGTGAGCGTCGATTTTTTACTTGGCAAACATCCGACAGATGAACAACGATTGCAAGAAGTCAAACTCGCATACGGAACGAATGAGATGGATGAAGAACGACTTGCGCTTATTCGTTATATGAATGAACAGCGTGAGCTCGCAAAGCGGCTATATGCATTGCAGTCATTGCCTTCCCATAAGCGAAAACGAGTAGAAGAAGTAGTCATAAAAATCATTGATGAAATGATTGAAGCATTGAAATAAAAAAAGGGGCGTTTTTTGCCCTTTATTCAATGCCAATTAATTTTTTTAACCGATACACGTCAGCTTCTGTTTGCCATTGTTTTTGCGCATGCAATTCAAATTTATCGTGCAGCTTGTCCACTTTTGTTTCTAACTTTCCGATGCGCACATGCAGCTCTTTTATTTCTTCTCGTATTTCTTGTTTGAAACTTTCCATTTCTGCACGCATTTCTTGTTTGAAGCTCTCCATCTCTGCGCGCATCTCTTGTTTCAAACTTTCCATTTCTGTTCGCATTTCACGCACTTCATGCAGCAATTCTTTTACAGCTTGTAAAATTTGGCCCTCCACTTTTTATTCACCCCTTTCTGTTCGTTTCACCCTCTAGCATATCACTCCCCTCATAGACGGTCAATTGAAAAAAAGAGGCTAGCAAGGGGGCTAGCCAAACTGTGAGGGAGCAGATAGAGGATGCATTTTGGAAGGAAATGAGAGGAATCTTTCTATCACCTCCTCGATTCATATCATACGAGATGACAAAAAAGATGTAAAATTTCGATTTTTTAATTTTCAACCTGTTTTTTTCGTTTTTTGCCACTTTTTTCGGCTTTTTTCGCGAAAAAAGTGCTTGAAAATTCAATTTTCACTTTTTCTTTTCTTTTTTTGTTGTCTGTTGTTCATATGATATAATGGAAATAACTACTGTTGCGAGGTGGTTTTGTGAAAACATTTAAGCTCGTTTCCCTCACATTATTACATGAGCAAAAACAAAACATTCCGCTCATTGACGGTTTAATGATTAATAAAGAAGATGAAAATAAAAGGTGGCTTGTCGAAGCATATATGGATCAAACATATCGTGAGCTATTTACATCGTTAAAAGAAAGCGGAACGACGTTTGATGCACTCGTCACCATTTCGAGAACAACAAACGATCCCGCCCATATTCACGCCACCGTTCGTTCGGTGACGATGATGGGAGAGCGAATGAGCGTATTAATGGATGCGACGATTGTCAAACGATCCAATTTAGCTGAAGTCGTGTTAGAAGATTTAGTCCAACGCGGCTTGCACGGTGAAACGCTTCTGCAACAATTTAAACAACAAATGCATACAAAAAGAGGCTAGCGCTTTTGTTTTGCCACGACGACATATCGGTTCGGAGCATCCCCGATCCAGCGAAACGGGTAACATGTAATTAACGTCAACGTCGGATGCGCTTTTGGAACGAGCACCGTTTGATCGTCAGGACGAACGATGCGAATATGTTGCACGACATATGTCCACGTTTTGTCGTTCGTCCGTACGATCAGTTCATCACCTAATTGAATGTCACCGAGCTGACGAAATACCGTATCCCGATGCCCTGCCAAAATGGTATGATTCCCCTCTCCCGGAAGCGCGCTTCGCTCATCGTATGCGACGCCCTTGTCCAATTGTTTCATGCCTTCATAAATCGGCATATATATGTTTAGTTTCGGAATGAAAAGCGTTCCAATCGCACCTTCTTGTTGGACGGGCGGTTGCTCGCTTTGTTGCACCGCTTCATACGCCTGATGCCAACCGAGCGCATTGGCCCAAATGAAAGATGCCCCAAAAAGAAAAAAGGCAATGGCAATAACCCGCATCACAATCCTTTCCTCCATAGTACGAAACTTGCTAACAAGAAACCGAGGCCAATGATCATGTTCATTCCGTACGAAGAAGCTGTTTTTGGCATGCGCGCAACGAGCAAGCCGCTTTCTAAATCGAGCGCCATCTTTCCGATATGCGCCAGTTGCTCGCTTACATCAATCCATGCACTTTCATTCATTCGTTCGCGCGGAATGTACACATCCGCAACAAAATTTCCTTTTTTATCATACCATTCCATGACAACAGGGGCAGCGACCGTCTGAAACTGTTCAAACGAAATCGGTGTTCGTCCTCGTTCGTTTACTTCATATACTTTCGCTTGAAGCTGATAAAGTGAGAGCCATTCATTCCAGAAGTTGAGAACCGTTTCCCGCTCTTGTTTTGTTAGCGGCATAGACGGGTCGCGCAGCACGAGCGTTTGCATTTGTTCATCGAGACGTTCAAGCGCTTGTTTCGCAGACGGAGGGGTGCGTTCAAATAAACGGCGAATTTCTTCTTCTGTCAACCCAACCGTCGCTAACAGATCGGTCATCGCTTGCATCGTATCGTAACGGTCGCGGTAAAACGATAACGCATAATCTAAATGTTCAACAAACGTATAATGTTGTATTTGTTCACCGAACTGTCCGAGAAGTGCTTCCGCTTCTTCTTTCGTCATGTTATGCCGCAAAAGCAACGCATCGAGACGTTCAGGCGTGATTGGGGTGCCTAGCTGTTTTTTTAACGCATGAAGCGAAGAAAAATCGTAAATCGTCATATTCCATTTCGCTAAGTAACGCGTCAAATCTTCCATCGTCCATCCGATGTCTTGTACATACTGTTTTACTTCTTCTTCATATGTTGCTGCTTGCACAGGTGTGGCGAATAAAAAAAGAAATAACCATAGCACGCGCATCTTTTTTCCTCCCTTATATGTGCTATGGTTATTTTGTTCGATTATTCCATTTTTATACGATTAGAAATATACTTCATATAGTGCACGCACCGCTTTTTCTACTGCATCGGCTTTCACGCCAAACATCATGCTCACTTCCGATGAACCTTGGTTAATCATTTCGATGTTGACGTTGGCACGGGCAAAAGCAGCTGTTGCTTTTGCGGCAATACCGACGCTGCGCTCCATTCCTTCCCCGACGACCATAATGAGCGCTAAATCCCGTTCGATCGACACTTCATCGACACGCAATTCGTTTACAATGCGATCTAATACGCGTCGCTCGACGTCGCCAGCGAGTTGTTCTTCGCGTAAAATGACAGACATGTTATCAATGCCTGATGGCGTATGTTCATATGAAATGCCTTCGTCTTCTAAAATTTGCAACAAACGGCGTCCAAATCCGATTTCGCGGTTCATTAAATATTTGCTGACGTTAATGCTGCAAAATCCTTTATCGCTAGCGATGCCTGCGACAGGGCGGTCACGATGGTCTCTCGTTGCGACGATCATCGTTCCTGGCGCTTCCGGATTGTTTGTATTTTTCACACATACTGGAATGCCACGGCGATACACAGGTTCAAGCGCTTCATCGTGAAAGACGGAAAATCCAGCGTACGACAATTCGCGCATTTCACGATACGTCAACTCTTTTAGCTGGCATGGATGTTCCACAATCGACGGATTGACGCAATAAATGGAATCAACGTCTGTAAAGTTTTCATACAGCTCCGCTCCAACACCCGCCGCCACGATCGAACCTGTAATATCCGAACCGCCGCGCGGGAATGTGACGATATGACCTGAGCGAGAATAGCCGAAAAAGCCTGGAATAATTAAAATGCCGCTTCTTTCATTTAATTTCGCGAGTTGTTCGTATGACTCAGGCAGCACTTGAGCATTGCCTGGTTCGTCTGTGACGAAAATGCCCGCTTCTTTCGGACTGACGTAATGCGCCTCATATCCGAGCTGGCGGAGATAATGCGCCATCAGTTTTGCGTTGTTATCTTCCCCACTCGCTTTTAACGCATCGAGTAAACGTTCAGGCTGATGATGATACGTATCAATCAATTGTTGTAAATGGGCAGAAATGACATCTAAAATGTCGCGCGACAACTGTAAATCCGTTACAATTTCATCATAGCGCGCAACGACTTGGGCGAGCACCCCTTCGTATATGTCATTTTCTATTACTTTTTTAGCAAGTGTAATTAACAAATCTGTCATTTTTGTGTCGTCTTTAAACCGTTTCCCCGGCGCAGAGACGACGACAAATTTGCGCGCTTCATCTGATGTGACGATGTTTGCTACTTTTTGAAATTGCGCTGCATTTGCAACAGAACTTCCTCCGAATTTTGCGACTTTCATATGCAATAACCCTTTCTTTCTATATTTATTTCATAATCATAGCACATCTTTATTTGTTTTTGTCAGAAAAATTTTTCAATTTACGAATTCCGTCTTTACAAACGCCATACGATAGCCATGAACATCCTGCACAAAGCATGTCTAAATCGTCTGGTTCAACCATTTGTTTCGTCCGTTCGATGAGCTCAGATTTCATATATACAGCTCCTTCTTCAAGTTGCAAATGATGAATGACACGCCGATCCATCGCCAACACATGATCGTTCGACGCTTCATCTGCTTCACAGCGGTTTCCCCCGTGATGCGGGCATGCATCACATGCTTCATCGAGAGCAGCGATGACGCGAATCGGAAAATCGTATTCATCATTTCGTATGTCGGAAACGATTTCGCTCATTTTTTTGACGAACGACTCACTATAGCCCATTCCTTGAAACCCGTGTACACATAATAAATGATGTCCTCGTAACGTCCTCATCATTTCCCCCTTTTCTCTCTCGAAATATTATACACTACTTTTCATAGTTATTCACTATTCTTTGTTGTAAAATGAAAATCAACATCGCGGTTTTATGCATTTTTCCTTCCATCGTCCCTTTTTGTATATCAACAATTAATTCTTTTTTATTTTTTAAAATGACTTTCGTTTTCTTTTTCTCGTGTGGTTGTATCATCTTGATGTGAGATTGGGCGATCCATATGCATCGATCGCTGTCAGGAGAACATGTTGGAAAGAAGTACAGTCGAAGCGCTTCACAAACGGAGACGGGAGCCATTTGCCGAATGCCGAGAATATGTTTTGCGGCTTCTACTTTTCCTTCATACGTGCTTCCATAGTAACGGCAGCTTTGTTGCATAATTTGTTTCGGCGACTGGTCCACTTTGTACGTGTTATACAGCTCATAAACGATTGTGCCGAGCCGGCCGTATTCATCATATTGCGGCACGAGCGCAGCTGTTTCTTCCATAATAATATACTCTTCCATCCGTTCCATCCGAAATCCCCCTCACAAATATACGTTCGCCTTTATTATAATGAATTTTCATAATTTTAACAATAAAAAATCCCGGAGAAACGTCCGGGACTAAACGGTAAATTGCTTTCCTTTTTCGGCTAAATGTTGCGCCTTGTCGCTTAACGTTTGCACGTTTGCGGCAATTTCTTGAACGGCAGAAAGCAATTGTTCATGAGCAGCTGCCACTGTTTGTGTTTGCTGTTCTGCTTCTTGAGCGATCGTTTCTGTCTCTTTCATCGTCATCGCCAGTTCATCAAACGCGTTCGTCATGACGGCAATTTTTTGGGCGACATCGTCCATTTGTGTCATGACATGATTTGTCGTTTGTTGAATGCGGTTAAACGTTTCGTCCGCTTCGTGTGCGATCGCCATGCTTTTTTCGGACTGTTGTTGCACATGTTGCATCGCTTCCACCGATTGTGACGTATCTGTTTGCACTTCTTGCAATAGTTCGCGTATTTGCTTCGCTGATAAAGACGATTGTTCCGCAAGCTTTCTTACTTCGTCGGCGACAACGGCAAAGCCACGCCCATGCTCGCCTGCACGCGCTGCTTCAATCGCAGCATTTAACGCAAGTAAATTCGTTTGTTCAGCAATGTTCGTAATCATCGTCGCCATTTGAGCAATGTCAGCAGAGCGTTGATGCAACGCTTGAATCCATTCGCTCGATTGCGTAATAAAATGGCTCATCGTCTTCATTTGATCAATCATTTTATCCATGGCCGCTGTTCCTTTTTCGGCTTCGCGCGTCATCGCCCGTGCCGCTTCAGCCGCCTGTTGTGAACGAGATAAAATGTAGTTTGTATCGTCGACAAGCGTATGAACGGCTTCGACATTTTGTTGCGCCCATACCCGCTGCTTGCTCGATCCAACAGCGACTTCTTCCATCGTCGCACCGACTTGTTCCATCGCTTGTGCCGCTTCTTCAGTAATCGCGGTCAGCTCATGGGCGGATGCCGATACGTCATACGTCAATTGTTGGTTTGCACTAATCATCGAACGGAATGAAGCAACGAGCGATTGAAACGATTGGGCAATATGAGCAAATTCGTCGTTTGACGAGACGGACATTTGCACCGTTAAATCCCCACTTGCTGCTTGTTTGCTTGCCTGCTCAATCGCTGCAATTTGTTCACGCACCGCCATGTAAAAAGCGATAAACAAGTATATAACGACCGATACAGCGAACGCCCCTAAGCCGATCGTCAGCCATTTTTCAACGGTCACCGCCCGATACTCACCATCTAAATGCGTTTGAAACGCATGTAGTGAAAAGCGAGCCAACTTATATAGCTGTTCATGCGCATGATTCGTTTTTTCATATAATTCAACCGATGTTAACGAAATGCGATTCGTTTGCAAAAATTCGCGTTGAAATAAGCTGGAAATGCTTAATAAATCCGTTGAAATGATGTCGTTATATTGTTGTACTTTTTTGCGCATCTTTTCATCGTCAACGAAAAGAGGAGTCGTTGCACGGCTGATCGTTTGCATCGCCGTTTCTAATCCGTTTACCCAATACGTCATTTTTGAACGTTCGATTTCATACAATTCGCTTTTTAACGTCAACTCCGCCGCAAACGACTGCGCCCCTCCGATCGTTTCCGTAAGAAATGGCACATGCTCAACAAATAAACGGGCTAAATAATGATTGTTCATATCGTTATCAAGCGATACGTGCGAACGGCTAGCTACATGAAGCAACAATTGATGCAAATCGTAGACAAGGGCGTTATGACGCTTCACCGCCTCGCTTGCCGTGTACATTTTCCATTTGTCTTGCACATCTTGCATTTGCTGCAATAGCTGCTTCCATTTCTCGTCCTCAATAAAGTTCGCTTTTTGCTCTTTATGTACACTTTGTAATGTTTGTATTGATTTTTTCAACATCGCTTGCGCCTCTGCTACTTTGTCCTCTTTTCCATGTCCAAGAAGAACGGTCGTCGTATATTCGCGATGTTTTTGTATGCCGTACATCGCATCAATCATCGGCGCAATATATGCCACTCCTTGCTTTTCTTTTTCAAGTAGCGTTGCCTTATCAGTCAATAACCGAACGTACAAGACGCTAATTGAAAAAAGAGTAAACATAAAAATTGTCGCAAGCAACATAAATTTTTTACTAAAAGGCAAGCGATTCAATAGCTTTTTTCCTAACGTAAACATCGGCGCATCCACGCTCCTTACGAAAACAATCTGTACATATTGTTTTCTATTTTATCAGACGATTCATAAAAATTATATAACAAAAATAAAAAATAGGTCATTAGACCTATTTTTTCTTTCGGAACAAAGCGAGCGCCTCTCCTGCCGTTTGCTCGGCCGTTTGTTGAAGCGGTGCAACGGCGCGAATCATCGCTTCTTTTCGCTCTTCTCGTTTATTCATACATTGTTGAATATAAGAAAATAGTGCTTCGCCGTCCCAGCTATCATCTTCCACGTGAGCGAACACCGGTTGATTCGCTTGGTTTGCAAACGCATCAATTTTCGGATCGTACGATAAAGCGATAAACGGCGTATGACCGACCGCGGCAAAAATTAATGCGTGCAAGCGCATCCCAACAAGCAAGTGCGCGCTTGCAATCATCGCCATTTTTTCTTCAATGCTTGCGTCATAAGGAGCAACCACCGCATGCTCTTTCATCATTGCTAACACACGTCGCGACGTTTCATCATCGTGATGTCCGTGCATCGGGATAAATACAACATCAAAACCTGCTTGAACGGAACGGTCGAGCGCCGTTGCCAATTTTCTTTCGAAATAACGACCGCGCGCCCAATCGCGAACGGAAACAGCAATGACAGGACGTGTAAACGATTGTTGTTGCCACCAAACGGTTGGTGTTGTCGACGGCTTCAGCGCCATGACCGGATCAGGCACGACGGTGATCGGCTTTTTGATACCTAACGTTTTTAATAGTTGTGCCGACGGCTCATCGCGCACCGTTAGACGATCAACTTGATTGAGCGTCCATTTCATGAGCCATTGGTTTTGCTTTTTGTTGACAGGACCCATTCCTTGCGCATAAACTATGACTGGTTTACCTAACCATTTGGCGATTTGCATAATGGCTGTATAGTACGGAATGCTACGCCATCCTGTTTGATCTTGAAGCAAACTTCCCCCGCCGCTAATTAAGCCGTCACTATGGCGAAGGGCTTGAACGATGTCACCGATTCGCCAACGATTCACAGCCTGAACACCATACGTTTTTTCTGTAAAAGCCGGATCGTTAGAAAGCACAGTCACTTGCACGTTCGGATCATGCGCACGAAGCGCTTGAATGATCGCATATAAAATCGCTTCATCACCGACGTTATGAAAACCGTAATATCCAGATAACACTATGTTCATCGTATCACCTTTTTCCATGCCCACTCATATGCGTAAATCAGCACGATACCGACGATGAATCCAAGCCCAAGACTATATATCGTGCGAATAAACGAAATAAATAGTGGAATATGCAAATGTGTAAATGTATTGATCATCGATAGCCATCCGATCGTTCCGACGACAAGGAGAATCGCTCCTAGCTTCTTTTGCTTATTTATGACAAATAACGCAAGCAAGTACGCTGGAAAACCGAGCAAAAACTCTTTTGTGCGCGGACGTACGTATAACCACTCTTCAAGTTTTTGTCTAAACATAAGTTCAAACGTGCTTGCCGTTCCGGTATTACCAGAGCGTAAAACGTAATATGCCAGCAGAGCAAGAATGAACATGCTAAGCACGACGTGTCCAATCGTAATCGGTTGCTTCCATAGCTTTTTCAAAAACGCCAAAAGTGGCTGTTGGATGAGTGAAGGCAATACAAGTAACATCATCGCCGCTAGCGGTACGACGTAAACGAGTTTTACCCCGCGAAATCCTTCACCGACATAAGCCATATACTCATTTCCGTACAGCATCGTCACAATCCAGCTTATTCCGATAAATGAAATAGCTATCGCACGTCCGTATGCGATAAACGTTCCACGCCACCCTTCTCGGACAGAAGAAGGCTTCGCTGCATATATTGGAGTGACGATGGCGATAAGCAAAGCGAGTGCTTTCAATGCAAAATCAATGGCTAACACCGTACCGGCAATACCTAAAACGAACACTCCTCCTGCCGCAAGCCGTGCAATGATCGGTGACACGAGAGAGTGAACGGCGAGAAACACGAAAGCAGCTGCTCCGACAATAAATCCGATCGTCGCCATCTGTGAACGTTCAATCGGTGCGAACGGTTCACTTTTGCCGAGCATATAGTGATTTGGCATATGTTGAACAATTTGTTTCATCACCGCCACCGTTTTTTCCATATTTTCCTTCTCATCAGATGATGTGTACGGACGAACAAATAAGGCGCGAATATTTCGTTCTTTTACTGCGCGAACCGCCACATCTACTGCTTCATTTGGTTTACGTTGTTCTAAATTTAAACTATGCAAACGAACGACATGCACATTCATCGCTTTCGCTAATGTCGTCAATCCTTTCGCCTCATAAAACTCCGTTGACAACAACGCATATCCTGCTTCGTTCCATCTTTTTCCCCATTTTTCAACATCAGACGGATAACCGGCAACTTCTTCACCTGTCGGTAACAGTTTCGATATATGTTCGTTTTTTAACGTGTTGACTTGTTGAAGGACACGTACACTCGCTTCATTCATATCGCGCGCATCTGGAATACGAAGCACGACCATGAAACCACGTGTGATTAGGTCAGAAATTTTCGTTTCATCATATCCAAGTGGAACGCGCTCGATTTTTTTCGCATTCCCTTCAATCATATAGTACGTTTTTCCATTCACTTGAATTGCTTTAACGTCATCGGCAAATGTCGCTTGTAAAGATGTAACAGTCGGAAACGTATCGTCGAGTGGATAAACGACGATGCCACGCGCTGGCGT
This sequence comes from Anoxybacillus sp. ST70, assembly GCF_019553625.1. Classification (NCBI taxonomy): domain Bacteria; kingdom Bacillati; phylum Bacillota; class Bacilli; order Caryophanales; family Anoxybacillaceae; genus Anoxybacillus; species Anoxybacillus sp. ST70. Next base: position 28,529 of record NZ_JAHZOF010000005.1, on the reverse strand, counting down.
CACAACGTGTTCATTTGCTAATGCAAGCGCTTGTTTCCATTCCCCCATTCTGAATAACAACACACGCCCTGATTTTTCAAGTGAATCAAGCGTTTCTGCCTCAACGCTGACCGTTGTTAGCCCCGCTTCTTTTAGTTTCTTCCATACTTGTTGTTCGTCTTCTTGTAGCCACGCTTCCACTTCATCGTATGGCATGATCATTTCATACGTTCGATTGTTCCACTCTGTTTCATGCCTTTTTCCAATCGCTGGAGCAACAAGGAGAAGCGAAATGGCCATCATGAATAACAACCACTTTTTCACATCATTCATCCCTTCTTCGTTTGATTCAACCATTGGCGAAACTGTTGAAGCGTCACACCACCGAGCGCTAACACAACCCCAAGGTAAAATAAACCGCCTGCGACAGTCGCAGCTGTCACATAACCGAAAGAGGCAAGTCGTCCCCATGTTGGAGAAATGAAAAATAAACCGACTCCCATCATCACAGAAGCAGCAACATATACGACGACTTTTCGGCTCCAAAACGGAAGCGATATGCGCCGACGAATAGCAACATGATTCGCCCATGTAATAAACACATACGTAAATACGGTCGATATCCCTGCACCAATTAAGCCGTATATCGAAACAAATAAGATGTTTGTTCCCCATTTCACGATACAGCCGATTAAAATGATGACCGCCGCACGTTTTGACTCGCCAATCCCTTGCAAAATGCCTGTTCCAAGCAAAGCAAGCGACGTAAACACCGAACTTGCTAGCACGACTGCCATCGTGAGGCTTCCTTCATGATTTGTAAATAAAGCGATGTTTAAAGGAACGGTTAAGCCAGCTAAACCGGCTGCCATAGGCCACGATAAAAAATGGGATAGTTCAAACGATTTTTGAACTGTTTGCTGCGCTTGTGTCGTTTCCCCTTTGGCCATTTGTTTACTTAATAGAGGAATAAGCGGCAGCACAAGCGATGATGAAAACACCGTCGCAATTTGGACGAGCGCTGTCCCGCGGCTATACAATCCAAATAAATAGCTCGTTTCGCCCTCAGCTGCTCCGTACCAACGAAGAGCGATCGGAACAGAAAGCGAATCAACTAAATTTAAAAATGGCATCGCAAGTGCCCCAAGCGCAATCGGGATAGATAGCTTTAAAATCGTTTTGCTTGTCTGTACCCATTGCGTGCGCGAAAGTTTCACGCGCTTCGGGCGATGAGGAGAACGAGCATACAATACACGTAAATAGATGAGACTTGCTAGGGCACCAAGCGGCGAGCCGATCATAATCCCCCCCGCAACGATATCATCGCGATATGCAGCTTGGACCATATAAAAAGCAACAAGTAAAATGAACGCCACCCGGACAAACTGTTCGAGCACTTGTGAAGCAGCCGTCGGCTTCATATTTTCGAGACCTTGGAAAAACCCGCGATATACCGCCATATACGGTGAGATGAGAAGCGTCGTGGAAACGACAACGATCGCAAATCGCGCTTCTGGGCCACCAAGCGCCTTCGCAATCCAAGACGAACCGCCTGCAAGTAGTGAAAAACTAAGCACGCCGAAACTAAACGCCAATAAGCTTGCGGTTTGGACAAGTCGCGCCACCTCGTCTTCTTTTTGCCGAGCGCGCGCTTCTGAAATGAGCTTCGATACGGCAATCGGAATTCCAGCAACAGATAAAATTAACGCAACCATATAGAGTGGATAAACGAGACTAAAAATGCCAAGCACTTTATCTCCTGCAATATTTTGCAATGGAATGCGAAAAATGCTGCCAAGCACTTTTGAAATGATCGTCCCAACCGTTAAAATGATCGTCCCTTTAACAAATGACTGGCTCATTTTCCGACAACCTTTTGCTTTAAAATTGTCCACGCAAACCGCGGCAACGCTAACATTCGTTTCGCCCGCGTCGGCTGCTTCAATAAACGATATAGCCACTCTAAATGAAGACGAATCCATAGTTCAGGGGCGCGCTTGACCACCCCAGCAAGCACATCAAAACTTCCGCCAACTCCCATCCATACACCTCGTCCTACCGTTTCTATATGTTCCGCAATCCATTGCTCTTGTTTCCCCATTCCTAATGCAACGAAAACGAAGTCGGGCTCTGCTTGTTTCACTTCTTCGACAATCGTCTTGTCATTCCAATCAAAGTAGCCGTTGCGTACCCCGACTAAACGAACGTTTGGATAATGGTGACGAATATGTTGCGCAGCTGCTTGTACAACTTCCTCTTTTGCGCCAATCATATATACGCGATATGCGTATTCATTTGCAAGCTGCAAGCATCGACATAATAAATCGTAACCAGCGACACGCTCAGGCAAAGGTGTGCCGAGCAGCTCGGCCGCTTTGACAACTCCAATCCCATCGGCAACGACATAATCTGCTTGTTGAATCGTTGCCATATATGACGCTTCTTCTTTCGCTTTCATTACAATTTCAGGATTGGCCGTGACGATAAAGCACGGCTTTTGTTGTTTGACGCGCTCATGAACGACGGCAACCATGTCATCCATCGTTGCGCGCACAAACGGAACTCCAAGTATATGAATCGTTTGAAACGACATACAAAACGCTCCTTCAACTCAATTGTTCGACAACATTATTAATGATATCACATGACTATGCCATTGACTATTTCTTCTTCGACATAACATTGGTAAACTAATGGTATACATACACGCAAAAGAAAGGATTGTGTACACGATGGAACAATGGACAAATGACACAGTCAATCGGACAGTCATGGCACTTGTACAACAACTGACAAAAGACTGGACAAAAACGAAAGTACACTCGGAAATATTAGAAATTTTAATGAACATGCGTTTAGAAACGAAAAATGAAGAAGAATATGTGAATTTGCTGTTAACGAATGTCGCCTTTGCTACGGAATCGAGTTTTGCCCTGCAAAAAATATTTGAACTGATTTTATTAAATAAAAAATTTCCACCTGCAGAAGCTGTACAAGCTTGGCTAACGGATGCGCATAAAAAAATTCAAGAACAATTGCCAACATTGCGTGACGTGTATTGGAAACATTTTAACAACGCACAAGGCGAAGAAAATATAAAAAGAAAGCTAGAACTAAGCTATTGTCCGCTGTTACTAAGCAATCGCATCAAAACGGATTTCATTTTCGCCTTCATTCATGAACAAAATCAACCGATGATGAAAGACTTTTTTCACGCCGATCCGAAAGCCGTACTTGAAGCGCTTCATCATATCAGCGGCTTTTTCGCTAGCATGATTTTAGAAGGCATTGAGCTCATATAAAAAAGGGAGCCTGCGCGCTCCCTTTATTCTTCATCGCAATCTTCACATACTTCGAATATATCATCGTCCCAATCCTCATCATCCCACTCGTCCCAGTCTTCATCTCCCTCAACCGCTTCGGCTAGTTCGTCGATCTCTTCTTCCAAAATGAAATCTAAATCTTCAAGAGCGTGATACAAATCATCAATGCGCCTAGAAAGCGTGCTTGTGGATATGCCGTACATTTGTGCAAGTTGTTTTTGCGACATCCATTCTTCCTGAAAAATGGTTTCGATAAGAAGGTAATGCAACGCAGCCGCATACACTTCCGGTTTCCGAATGTTCGGGTTTTTCGCACGACAATATTGGCGCCATATGATACGTGCGGTATCAAGAACGCTTCGATCGCCAATGTTTGCTTTTTGTTCAAGTATTGTTAATACTTCTTGATGTTTCGGTGACAACTCGTTCGTATCAATCAGCGGAATCGTTAACGACTGTTGAAAAATATATGGATATTGCTCTATCCATTGTCTACGGTCTTTGTTGCATTGCTCCCAATGCTCTTGCACTACATGTTTTACAGCGTCCGATAACACAAGAGGCATCGGGAAAAATGTTGAAAAACAAGCAGTATATTGCCCATGTGGAACAAAAATGCCTGTTATCACTTGTCCAACTTCCAGATCGTAATCGATATGTTGATCTAAACATTTGATTTGCTTCGTTTCACCTGTGACAAGATCTATTCCGAATGCAAACGAACCGTCTATATGATCGATTTGCACAAATGACGGAAACGCTTCTTTCCAAGACGTCAAAATAGACAATACAGACGGACGGACGTGATGTTTACGAATCGTGCTTAAGTAGTAATCGAGAATGGTCATGCCGCGCATATCTTTTTTAAAAAACATCACCCACGTGCTAATAAAAAATCGGAAAATCATCAGAGCGTCTTCATCTCGTTCTTTTGGATGGATATATGCTTTTGTATGTTGATATAAAAATGACTCATGTTCAAAAGCAGCATAGCGAATGAAATCGTGCATATGCTGCTCTATTTCTTGATCGACAAGTTTATGAATGGAAATGACATTATTCCCGCAGCAATGTTTATACTTTTTCCCACTTCCGCACGGACATACCGCATTTCGCGCGACTTTATTCATCATTTTCACCTCAATCTGTTTTTCTTTCCTTATATTGTACCACGGATACATCCTTTGTTTCCTGCATGTAAATCGTGTAGAATAAAAAAATAAACAATTTATGCAAAAAGGAAGAGATACATGATTGGACAAATCGTTACATGGAAAGTAAAAGAACAAAAACCGTTCGGCTACATCGTCACAAACGGAAAAGAAACGGCGTTGCTTCACGAAAGCCAATGTGAAGGCGAACTGCAAATCGGAGAGGACGTTTGTATATTTTTATATCACGATCACGACGGACGCATGCGCGCGACGATGAAAAAACCGCTCATTACGACATCGTCATACGGTTGGGTGGAAGTGGTCGATGTTGTGCCACAATTAGGCGTTTTCGTTCATATCGGTATTGAAAAAGATATATTATTGTCGATCGATGACTTACCGTCGCTTCCGACGCTTTGGCCTGAAAAAGGAGATCAACTGTACTGTTCACTCCAAGTAGATAAACGTGGGCGACTGCTCGCCAAATTGGCTGATGAAGAGACGATGAAACAAATAAGCGTTCCAGCACCCACTTCTGCATTTAATACAAACGTGCGCGGGCGCATTTATCGTCTCATTAAAGCAGGCTCTTTCCTCATCACAGACGTTGGCTATCTCGGATTTATTCACGAATCGCAAAGAAGACGGGAACCGCGCCTTGGGGAACTAGTGGAAGGACGCGTCATCGCTGTAAAAGAAGACGGAACGATAAACGTCTCACTCCTTCCTCGTAAACAAGAAAGCTTACAAACGGATGCTGAAACGATTTATCGTTATTTGGAAAGTCGCGGTGGGGCGATGCCGTATGGCGACAAAAGCGATGCCGAAGATATACAAGCGCGCTTTCATATGAGTAAAGCTGCCTTTAAACGAGCGCTCGGACGATTAATGAAAGAAAATAAAGTGTACCAACAAGATGGTTGGACATATATCAAAGGGAGAGAAAATGAATGATTCGCTTTGCGACAATCGGAACAAACTGGATTACAGAGGCGTTTATTCGCGCCGCCAAACAAGTCCCTTCATTTCATTTACAAGCTGTATATTCTCGTCAAAAAGAAACGGCGGATGCTTTCGCCGAAAAAACAGGCGCTACGCAAACGTTCACTGATTTACACGAACTTGCCGCAAGCGACGATATTGATGCCGTATATATCGCAAGCCCAAACGCTTTTCATGCTGAACAAGCGATGATACTGATGAATCACGGCAAACATGTCATATGTGAAAAGCCGCTCGCTTCTAACGTCAAAGAAGTAGAAGCGATGATCGAAACAGCAAGAAAAAACGATGTCGTGCTAATGGAAGCGATGAAAACAACGTGCTTACCGAACTTTCAAGCGATTCAACATCATTTGCCGAAAATCGGGCGCATCCGTCGTTACGTCGCAAGTTATTGCCAATACTCTTCGCGCTACGATGCGTTTAAACAAGGAACGATCGCCAACGCCTTTCATCCTGCCTTTTCAAGTGGCGCATTAATGGATCTTGGCGTGTATTGTTTATACCCGCTCGTTGTGTTATTTGGTGAACCGAAGTCGATTCAAGCGCATAGCATTCGCTTATCGTCCGGCGTGGATGGTGAAGGAAGCATCATACTCGATTACGGTGATATGGATGCGGTTGTCATGTATTCTAAAATCGCAAACTCTTATACTCCTGCCGAAATTCAAGGGGAAGAAGGAACGATCGTCATTGACACGATCCATACGCCAACGCGCGTACATATTCATTACCGCAACGGACAAAGCGAAGAAATAAGCGTTCCGCAACCGCATGAGCCAATGTACTACGAGGCACTTGAATTTATGACGCTCATCGAACGAGGAGAAAAAGAATCAACAATCAATTCACACGCTCACTCGCTTGTGACGATGAAAATTATGGAAGAAGCAAGAAAACAAACAGGCATCGTCTTTCCTGCGGACGAACGTTTCGTTTAAAACGAAACGTTCTCTTTTTTTATGTAATGAGTATATTTTTATAAAAATGAGTTCATTATGTTATAATTAAACGTAATCATTTATAAAAGAGGTGATATGATGCGCATATACAATTACGAGCTATTGAAACATCTCCCATACTCCATGGAAACGATTCAACTACTTACAAAAATTGATGAATACAAAGGGAAACAAGACTTATACAAAAAGCAATCTCCTCAAATACTCGAAACGCTGAAAAATGTAGCAATCATTCAATCCACAAAATCATCAAATGCGATTGAAGGAATCATCATTACAGATAAACGACTTAAAAGCATTATGGCTGAACAAACGTTACCGATGGATCGATCGGAAGGGGAGATTGCCGGATACCGAAATGTGTTAAAACTGATCCACGCATCATACGACGCCATTCCGCTATCCCCTTCTATCATTAAACAACTGCATCGTAATTTATACGAGTATGTTCCTTCGCAAGGTGGAGAGTGGAAAAATCAAGATAACTATATAAGTGAAACGCTCCCGAATGGTGAAAAGTTTATCCGTTTTATTCCTGTACCAGCTTTCCAAACCGATGAACATATGCGCCTTCTTTGCATGACTTTTCAACATACAGTTCAAAAAAGTGACGTACATCCATTAATTGCAATTGCCACCTTCATTTTAGATTTCCTTTGCATTCATCCATTTCACGACGGCAATGGACGGATGTCACGTTTATTAACTCTTCTTTTACTATACAAATCCGGATATGAAGTCGGTCGTTATATTAGTATGGAGACACTCATTGAGGAAAGTAAAGAAACATATTACGACGTGCTAAAGCGCTCATCAATCCATTGGCATGAAGGGAAAAACGACATTTTCCCTTGGCTGCATTATTTCTTATCGATCATTGTTGCCGCATATAAAAAACTTGAAGAACGTGTTGGCTATATAGAGACAAGTCGCGGAAACAAACGAAAACGCATTCAAGATTTTATTGAAGGAAAAGTTGGGTATTTTACAAAGGAAGAGATTCGCCACGCTTGTCCTGATATTAGCGAAGCAACGATTAATCGCGTCTTAAATGAATTAAAGGAAGCGAAGAAAATTACACCAATCGGTAAAGGGAGAGGTGCGAAGTGGAAAAAAATGAACGAATAAGCGAGCGACTATGCTCGCTTATTCGCTTTCCAAACGATCCATAAAACAACCGTTGCCCCAATCATATCGATGATGACGTCAGAGAATAAGGCCGTTCGTTTCGGCTGAAACGATTGATGCCATTCGTCAAAGATGGCACAAAAAAGTGTGAATAACCATGCGAAACGATAAGACGCTGTTGCTCTCCATACAAGAAACGCAAACGTTCCAAACACTGTCATATGCGCACATTTGCGAACGATAAAATTCCACGAAAACACCCCATCGCTCACAGGACGGTTCGTTTCAATTCCAAAATAATTCAACCAATGGCGAATCCATTGCGCCGTTTGCTCTCCAGTAAATAGCGGAGACTCTGTAAAATAGTAAATAAGCCCACACCATATAAACACAAGTCCCCACCATATGAAGCGATTTGTTTGTGTCATTGTTCAAACCCTTTCTACATATCAACATCTACACACCATTTTACTATTTTCATCCCTTTTGTACGATTGATTTGCTTCATTTGTAAACAACAAACACACATGCTAAAATAAGGGCAAATTGATATGAAAAAGGGGCTTTCGTATGTTACAGACGATGTTATCGCAAGAAGTGATGACAAAAGCAGCTCAACGTCTCATGAAACTTTTACCCTACAACAAACATAGCGACGTCATTAAACGAGCATGGCAACTGTATCGCACAGGACATGTATATAACGTAACAGTTGAGGAGGATATATTAAAAGGGAAGGTGACAGACCGCGGTCAAACGTATGAACCTTCTTTTCAACTGAAACAAGCAGCCAGCTCGTCTTGTTCTTGCACAACAGTCGGGTTATGTCCGCACAATATTGCGTTATTTTTATATGCGTACAATCAAATTGATGTAGTCGGAAATTTCATTCGGCAATGGAAAGAGCCAAATACAAAACAAAAACTGACAGGAAGCACGGAAAAACAGGCGGTAAGCGAGGAAAAACAAAAGGTCACAAACACTCCATCAAATATAGAACATATGACGAAAACGAATATCGTTGATGCGTGGTGGCAATCGTTTGAAGAACGATATGATCGCATGTTTCTTTACGATCTCACAGAGGAAGAACATATGCGCAAGCTCGTTCAATCTTTTTTTCCGACATTCGAACGTCCAAAATCAAAAGCACCGTTTTTAGATCATTTTTATTATGTCCATGCCGCCTTATTTACATTTGTGAAACTTGTTCATATTCCACAACAGGAGTGGGGCTACTCCGCCATCATGCAAGAGCGACATGTCACTCAGTTTGTCCCAAAAGTACAACAAGCGATCAAAGATTTAGCGAAAAAAACGAGTACAGCGATGCACGAACAACTCATATATGCTTCGATTCCGTACGTTCGAAACATATTGTCGGGCGAATTAACGTACTTTAGACAAATATTAGATGTATACGAAACGATAGGGAATGATGTATTGACCGATCCGACATATCGCGAAGAAGAATGCAACTGGGCGATAAAACAATTAAATGAGAAAGGAAGCGTCGAACAACAAATCCCATTTATCGCTGCCGCTTCATATGTATCGTTTTTGCTTGAAAACGATCAGCAAGCTTTTGAACTCATTGAACCGTTTCCATACTTAGCGACGGAACAGATCGTCAATTTTATGCATATATCGTTTGCGAAAAAGCAAATGCATCGTGGGGCGGAGTGGTTTTATCGGCTTGAAAAAAATATGGAATCATACTTACATTCACTTCGTATGAACGATCGCGATTGGTTTGTTCGCACCGTATTATCTGCTTATCATCAATACAGCATCGCAACAAAAAGCGACGAAACAGAACGATATGAACAGCTTCTTCAAAAGCTTCTTCCGTATAGTTTTTATATGTACATCGACTACTTATTCGATGAACAAAAATGGAAAGAGCTCATCGAATTATATATGCTTGAAAAAGCAACCGTCGATATGATTCCAACATATCATTTAAAATCCGTTGAACAAGCGGATCGTTCGCTCGTTCTCACGCTTTATCATCAAACGATTATGTACTACATCGAACAAAAAAATCGGAGCGCATACGAACAAGCGATCAAACATGTACGAAAACTACGGGCTCATTACCGTGCCTTAAAACAAATGCCTCGCTGGGAAGCATATATTACAAAACTCGCTGAGCAAACAAAGCGATTGCGTGCCTTTCAAGATTTATTACGGAAAGGGAAATTCATATGATGCAACTGGAACTGCAAAGCCGTTGGCTTGATGAACAAAAACAATTTTTCATTTATAGCGACGATGCGCATCCAAGCAATTGGAGAGACTTCGTCTTTTGTTGGCACGAAGAAACGTTTTATGGCACATTTGCTCCAATCGAAACGATTGGAACACATATCGGCGTTCTCCTTTCCCCGTGGGAAGCGCTCACGTTTTTCGCTTATCCATCCACAAACGGGCTGATCGAAATCATATGGGATGAACAAAGTAAACAATTTCAAGCGTGGGCCAAACAAATCATTACACATATCGAACAAAAACAGTTTATGCCTGATTTTGAAGCATGGAAAAAAGGACAGTTCGGCTGGAAAGGAACAGAAGAAAACCATCCGTTCGTTGCCATGTGGCGCTCAGAAGCGATAAACGGCTGGATTCAATCTGACATCGAACTAAAAGAAACGTGGGAACAAATCGTAAAAACGTATCCGCTTCTGACAAGCGACGCTGCGCCATTGATGGACGAGCACGATTGGTTAACGGAAATCGGTTGGGATCAAAACCGTCCACCTTTTGTCGTTGCGATTCGTTTACGTGAACCAAACGAAGACGATGAAGCGTGGCCGCTCGACACCGTCTTCATCGATACGAAAACAGACAAAATAACCGTTTATGACGGAACGATGCCGCGCGCTTGGCAAGCGTACGCTAGTCACGTCGAACGGGCACAACAACGGTGGCAAACGATCGTTCCGTGGCTGAGCAAAAACGGGGAGTTGCGCAACGAACTAAACGAAGAAGAAGCGTGGCGCTTTTTAGTCGAAGCCACCATTGAACTCGCCGAAGCAGGCGTCCGCGTCATTGTGCCGTCATGGTGGGAAGTTGTCAAACAAACAAAGCTTCGGGTAAAAGCTCGCGTGAAATCATCCTCGACATCGATATTTGGATTAAATGCGCTCCTCGATTTCGATTGGCGCATCGCCACAAACGATGTCGAATTGACAGAACAGCAATTTGCAGAGCTCGTGGCTCAAAAACGTCGCCTTGTGCGCATTCGCGATCAATGGGTACAGCTCGACCCTGCGCTTATTCAACGCGTTCAAACGCTAATGAAACAAGCAAAAAAAGAAGGGCTATCCATTCGCGACGTACTCGCGCAAACACTTGCCAACCAACAAATAAAACAAGAGGACGATGAAGATCCAATTGACATTGAACTGAACCTTTCGTTTACATCGCTTATTCAAAAATTAAAACATATCGACCATATCCCGACCGTCCCCGTGCCAAAAACGTTTCACGGCACGTTGCGCCCATATCAACAACGCGGGGTCGATTGGCTCGTCTTTTTGCGCCAGTTCGGCTTTGGCGGCTGTTTAGCTGATGATATGGGGCTTGGGAAAACGATACAAATGCTCGCCTATTTTGCATATGTGAAAGAAAATGAGAAACGACATGCGCCTGCCTTGCTCATTTGTCCGACGAGCGTCATCGGCAACTGGCAAAAAGAATGTAAGCAATTCGTTCCGTCTTTAAACGTTTACGTCCATCACGGGTCAAATCGCGAACACGGCGATGCGTTTGCCGAAAAAGTAAAAAGCTACGACCTCGTCATTACATCATATAGCTTGGCGCATTTAGATTTTGATGACTTAGCCGTCATCGACTGGGACGTCATTTGTTTAGATGAAGCACAAAACATAAAAAACGCCCAAACGAAGCAAGCGCGCGCCATTCGCAAGCTGAAAGGGCGCCATAAAATCGCGCTTACCGGGACACCGATTGAAAACCGGTTAAACGAGCTTTGGAGCATTTTCCACTTTTTAAATCCGGGCTACTTAGGCTCACAAACAGAATTTCAACGCCGTTTTGCGACGCCGATTGAAAAAAATGGCGATCAGCAAGCAACAGAAAAACTACAAAACTTGATTCGCCCGTTTTTACTGCGCCGAACAAAAACAGACGAACGCATTGCGCTTGATTTGCCAGATAAACTAGAACAAAAAGAATATTGTCCGCTAACCGTCGAGCAAGCTTCATTATATGAACAAATTGTGCAACAGTCGCTCGAAAAACTCGAACAAGTGGACGGCTTTGCGCGGCGCGGGATTATTTTACAAATGTTAAACAATTTAAAACAACTATGCGATCACCCTGCGCTTTATTTAAAAGAAGAGCATCCAAAACAAGTCGTTGAACGGTCACATAAACTAGAAAAATTGCTTGAACTTGTCGAACAAATTCGCGAAAACGGAGAAAGCTGTTTAATTTTCACCCAATATATTCAAATGGGTGAAATGATCCAACAGGTGTTATCGACACATTTGAAACAAACGGTCGTCTTTTTAAACGGAAGCACACCGAAACAGACGCGCGACAAAATGATTGAGCAGTTTCAAAATGGACAGTTTCATATATTCATTTTATCGCTCAAAGCAGGCGGCACAGGGCTAAACTTAACGGCCGCAAATCACGTCATCCATTTCGACCGTTGGTGGAACCCAGCCGTTGAAAATCAAGCGACAGACCGCGCCTATCGGATCGGGCAAACGAAATTCGTCCACGTGCATAAATTCATTACAACCGGAACAGTCGAAGAAAAAATTGACGAAATGATTGAAATGAAACAAGCACTCAACGAACAGCTCATCCAAAGCGACACGTGGATTACCGAACTGTCCAACGAACAACTGCGCGAACTATTTACGCTTTCATGAGGTGAAACATGGCAAAGAAAAAAGAAAGTTGGGAAAAGCTCATTGAACAAATGTTAAAAAAACTAGCAGAGCGAAAAAAATAAACAGCCGGCACGATCGGCTGTTTATTTTTGAATGTAAAACTTTCTCGGTAACGTAAAACTATATACAATCGGAATAATAAATAAAGTTAAAAAGGTGCTGCTTATTAGTCCGCCAATGACCGTAATCGCCATCGGTTGATTCAGTTCCGCTCCGTCACCGATGCCAAAAGCAAGCGGCAACAACCCTAAAATCGTCGTTAACGCCGTCATTAAAATCGGACGAAGACGAAGTTTTACCGCTGTAACAATAATATCTCGCTCTCCGCGCGCACGCATCTGGTTCATATAGTCAACAAGCACGATCGCGTTGTTCACGACAATCCCCGCAAGGACAATGCCACCGATAATGACCATGACGCTCATCGGCGTATGGGTTAGCCATAATCCAGCTGTAATGCCGATGATCATAAGCGGAATAGTAAACATAATAATAAACGGATGTTTAAACGATTCAAACTGCGCTGCCATCACAAGATAGACGAACGTCACCGCCAATGCAAACGCTAACGCTAAATCGTCAATCGACGATTCTAATAGCTCCCGATCGCCACCGAAGACGATTTCTGTTTCAGACGGAAGATCGAGCTTGGCAATTTCTCGATCGACAAGCGCAGATATGTCACTCAGCGTCACCGAACTTTTATATTTCACCGTAAACTGCACCGCGCTCTGTTCATTTACGCGCTGAATTTGGACGCGGCTTTTTCCAACGGTGACAGAGGCGATATCGCCAAGTTTCACAAACGAACCGTCCGGCTTTTTCACAAGCAACTGCTTTAAGTCAGATACAGAATTTTTCACGTTTTCATCGTATTCGACCGTCACATCATATACGTTCGCAGAGGCGTCAATGATGCGCGTCGCTGTCATTCCGCGCGTCATTTGTTGGGCAACGACCGCCACTTGCGCTGGCGTCAGCCCATGTTGTAACGCTTTATCGCGATCGATCTGTACTTGAATTTCATCGACTGTTTCCGATAAATCTGTCGATACTTCTTTCACTTCTTTTAACGCTTTTACTCGTTTTTCAATTTGGCTGACGACTTGCTTTAAGCGCTGTTCGTCCGTATCTTTCACACTAAATGTTAACGTATTTGGCGCACTTCCTGTCGACGCTTGCAAGTTAAACGATACTTCCGCTGTTTGATTCACGTTTTTTACCGCTTTTTGCACAGGCGACTTTAATTTATCAACGATGACAAACACAGACCGTTTCCGCTCATCTTTCGGTTTCATTTTCACATATATTTCCGCGACGTTGCTTTGTGTCGTTCCGCGAAACGACTGTTCTTGCGTTGAACCGATGAGACTCACATACGTTTCAATCCCATCGACTTTCTTTAACTCATGTTCAATAGCCGCAACGACGCGCTCTGTCGCTTCTAAAGCATACCCGTCACCTGTTTGCACGCGAATCGAGAAAAATCCTTCATCTGTATTGGGCAAAAACTGCATCCCTACTTTCGTTAACCCGACAACCCCGACGCCAAGCAAGCCAAGTGCGAACAATAACACGATCAAACGATGACGCAACGCCCAACGCACACTTTTTTCTAGCGCGCGCATCGATGCGGAAGATAATCGCGCTTCTTCCCGATAACGTCTGCGCGGACGTAACCAACGGCTCGCAAGCATCGGCACAACCGTTAACGCGACAAACAACGAAGCAAGTAAACTAAACGCAATCGTTAATGCAAATTCGGTAAACAAATCTCCAATTAATCCGGTAATAAACAATACAGGAATAAATACCGCCACGCTCGTCAACGTCGATGCGACAATGGCGCTTCCGACTTCGCTCACCCCATCTTTTGCGGCTTCTTTCGGCTCTTTCCCCATCGCTAAATGGCGCGAAATATTTTCAATGACGACGATCGAGTTGTCGACAAGCATACCGATTCCGAGCGCTAATCCGCCAAGCGTCATAATGTTTAACGTAAAGTCGGAAAAATACATTAAAACGAACGTCACAATGACCGAATACGGAATAGCGATGCCGATAATGATCGGACTTTTCATATTGCGTAAAAATAAAAACAATACAGCCATCGCAAATGCGCCACCTAAAATGAGCGACTGGGCAATATTGCGAATCGTCCGTTCAATAAACTCCCCTTGGTCAAATAATATATCGACATGTACGTTTTTAAACTGTTCTTTTTTCAACAGCTTATTTAGTTGCTTTTGAAACGATTGTGACACTTCCGCCGTATTCGCATCCGCCTTTTGCAGCACGCTCATCAGCACAGATGGCCGTTCATTCGTGCGAGTAATCGTTTGTTGTTGTGGGGAAATAAGCTCGACTTTCGCCACGTCTTGTAGACGAATGCGTTCATTCGTCAACGGATTGATCGCAATAACAAGCTTTTTTAAATCATCAACCGATTGCACCGTACTTAAAATGCGCGTCGACAATTGCCGCTCATCAATGACAACCGTTTCACCCGGCAGCGACACGTTATTGGCTGAAATCAAGTTAGCGATATCTTGTTGAGAAAGGCGATATGTACGAAGCTTATTCGGATCAACGAGCACGCGCACCCGTTTCGTTAACGTGCCCGATACGTTCACGCTCGCCACACCTTCCGTTTTGGCAAGCTCCGCTTTTAACTGTTGCGCTAATGCGTTCAACTCACCCGTTCCGTCTTTGCTCGTTAACGTCATTTGAATGACCGGAAACTGCGACGGGTCAAACTTTAAAAATCGCGGCTTTTGCACATCATCGGGAAGCGGGGCTTGATCGATGCGCTGCATCACATCATTTTGCATCTCATCAATAACTGTCGCCCATGAAAACTGCAATAAAATGAGCGCTGAGCCTTCTTGAGATGTTGACGTCATCGACTTTAACCCCGGTAACGTCGCTAAACTGCTTTCTAACGGCTTCGTCACTTTTTCAAGCACTTCCGTTGGCCCTGCCCCCGAATACGTTGCCACCACAACCCCAACAGGCGGCTGAATATCTGGGATTAACTTCATCGGAATATTTAACAACGATACCGCCCCTAAAAGAATGACGATAATCATCGACACAAACGTCAGCACAGGGCGCCGAATCGAAAAATGGCTAATGCCCATCATATCCCCCCCCATATTTGTTCTAATGATAGGGTAGCGAACAGAAAAACAATTGTCAAATTTTAGACTATAAAAATAACCGACACAATGGCCGGTTATTTCTTCTTCACAATCATTTCTTTTTTAAACGAATGTAATAGCGATATGACCATAAAGATCATGATGATTGTAAATGGGAATGCTGCGATAATCGACGCTGTTTGGAGCGCCTGCAATCCACCTGTCCAAAGCAAAATAGCTGCTGTTGCTGCTTGAATGATTCCCCAAGTAATTTTTACCGAGTTCGACGGATTTAAACTTCCGTTTGTCGTCTGCATCCCAAGCACAAACGTAGCTGAATCTGCTGACGTAACAAAGAATGTACAAATCAGTAGAATCGCGAGCCCTGACAAAATCGTACTAAGCGGAAAATGGTTAAAGACAGAAAAGAGCGCCATTTCAATGCCTAATTCGTTCATTGTATTCATAATGTCCGCTTGTTCAAACATTTCTAAATAAAGAGCAGAGCCACCAAATACAGAGAACCATAGAGCACTAAAAATGGTTGGAACGAGCAATACGCCAATCATAAACTCTCGTACCGTCCGTCCACGCGACACGCGCGCGATGAATGATCCAACAAACGGCGCCCAAGCAATCCACCATGCCCAGTAAAAAATTGTCCAAACACGCGGCCATTCACTTTGTTCGAACGGACTTAACCGTAAACTCATCGACGGCAAGTTTTGAACGTAAGAACCGAGCGTTGCTGTAAATACATCCATAATAAAGTTTGTCGGACCTGCAAACAGTAAGAAAACCATTAATAGTACCGCAAGCATCACATTCGTATCACTTAATGTTTTAATTCCTTTATTGAGTCCTGTTTGTGCAGAGAGCATAAATAAAATGGTAACTACTAAAATGACAATCATTTGGGTAGTTAAATTATTTTGTATATTCGGAGAAAGGTGAGACAGCCCTCCACTAATTTGAATAGCTCCTAATCCGAGCGATGTCGCTACACCAAAAATAGTCGCATATACCGCTAACGTATCGACCGCTATTCCTGTTAAACCGTTCACGCGTTCGCCAAATAACGGATACAATACACGACTCATGACCCCTGGCTCTTTTTTTCGAAACTGAAAATAAGCTAATGCTAAAGCGACAACGGCATAAATGGCCCAAGGATGAAGCCCCCAATGGAAAAACGCATATCGCACCGCTACACGACCAGCTTCTGCTGTTTCTGCTTCACCAACAGGTGGACTGTAAAAATGATACATCGGTTCCGCCACACCCCAAAACACTAACCCGATTCCCATTCCTGCACTAAACAACATACCAAACCATGTTCGGTAACTATACTCTGGCTTTTCATCATCTGCCCCAAGTCGAATGTTTCCATATTTCGAAAAAATCATCGTGATGCAGAAGATGAGGAAAAAGGTTGCTGCTAATAAGTAAAACCAACCAAACTTATGGACTAAAAAGTCTTGTATTCCCGCACTCACTTGTGCTAAATGAAATTGTGGCCATACACTTTCAGGGATGACTCCCCATCCAATAAATAAAATCGCAATAACAATGGAAATGTAAAACACGGGTGTTGTTTTTCGCATCAAATCCCCCCTCTATTTTATCGTGCTTATGGGGATCGTGTTAGCGTCTTCGGGAGTTGATGAGGCATGTGTAGCTATAATCATGGTAACAAAATGGAAAAGGGAAGTCAAATGAGACGACTTCCCCTTTTTTACATATGACTTTTATGCCAATTCCAAGCAGTTGTAATGATTTCCTCTAACGAACGGGTCGCTTGCCAACCGAGTTCGCGGGAAATTTTTTCGGATGAAGCAACAAGGCGGGCCGGATCTCCCGGACGGCGCGCTGTGTATTCAATCGTCGCTTTTTTCCCTGTCACGCGCTCACACATGTCGATCACTTCTTTCACCGAATAGCCGAGACCGTTGCCAAGGTTGTATACAACCGTCTTTTTCTGATCAGCAAGAAGGGCATGCAAAGCGAGAATGTGCGCCTCCGCTAAATCCATCACATGAATGTAATCGCGAATACATGTGCCATCTGGTGTATCGTAATCTGTGCCAAACACTGAAATTTTATCGCGCAATCCAAGCAAATGTTGCAAAATAAGCGGAATTAAGTGCGTTTCTGGGTGATGGTCTTCCCCAATGTCGCCACTTACATGCGCACCTGCCGCATTAAAATAGCGCAACACTACATAACGTAAATCGTACGCTGAGGCAAAATCGGAAAGCATATGCTCAATCATTAACTTCGAGCGACCGTACGGGTTAATCGGAAGCGTCGGACATTGTTCTGTAATGATATCAACGTTCGGAATCCCATACACCGCAGCTGTCGACGAAAAAATAAACCGTTTGACGCCATATTCCATCATCGTTTCTAATAACGTTAACGTCGCTGCCACATTATTTTTATAATATTTCATCGGCTCGACAACCGACTCGCCAACTAAACTATTTGCCGCAAAATGCATGACTGCATCGATCGGATATTTTTCAAAAATGCGCACGAGCGTTGCCCGATCCCCTAAATCGCCATGCACAAACACCGCTCGTTTATCGACTAAATAACGATGCCCTGTCGATAAATGATCAAGCACAACGACCGAGTTTGTTTCCACTAACTGTTTGACGACGTGGCTGCCGATATATCCTGCCCCACCAACGACTAAAATCATACAGAAACTCCTTTCAGGCGAATATACGACCATATTAACATATATGGAAAAATCGAGCATCATTTCTTCCTTATTTGATCGCTCTTCTTCCAATCGAATAATATTCGATGGCATATTTTTTGACGTCTTCAAGCGCATAACAATTACGGCCATCAAAAATAATTGGTGTTTTCATTTGCTTGACGTATACAGATAAGTCGAGTTGTCGAAACTCATCCCATTCTGTTAAAATCATCGCCGCATCCGCATCTTTGAGCGCTTCTTCGACATGGCTTGCATATATCACTTCTTTCGGCAATACCGCTCTTGCTTTATTCATCGCAATCGGATCGTAAGCAACAACGATCGCCTGTTCAGCAACGAGTTCACGCGCGATAACAAGCGATGCCGCTTCTCGCATATCGTCTGTATTTGGCTTAAACGACAAACCGAGAAGGGCGATTTTTTTACCTTGAATATGTCCGAAACGTTTTTTTGCTTTTTCAATGAGCTTTCGTTGTTGTTTATTGTTTACTTCAATGACTGCCTTCAACAACTCGAAATCATGATCTATATTTGCTGCAATTTTCGCTAACGCTTTCGTATCTTTCGGAAAACACGAACCGCCATATCCAATGCCTGCACGTAAAAACGATGAGCCGATGCGTTCATCCATTCCCATTCCCGCTGCCACTTGTTCAATATCTGCGCCAACTTTTTCACATATGTTCGCAATTTCGTTAATAAAACTAATTTTCGTTGCTAAAAATGCGTTAGAGGCGTATTTAATCATTTCTGCGCTCCGAATATCTGTTTGAAAAATCGGAATGCCAAATGGACGATGAATGTCCGCGACCACAGCTGCCGCTCGTTCATCATCCGCCCCGATCACAATGCGATCGCCATGAAACGTATCATAAAGCGCTGACCCTTCACGTAAAAATTCCGGATTCGACACGACATCGATGCGCACATGCGGAGCGAGCTGTTGAAACATGCGCTGCATCTCATGATTCGTCCCGACGGGCACCGTGCTTTTCGTCACAACAATGACATCTTTCATCACCGATGAGGCGATGTCTTTCACCGCTTGATCAATATATGTCAAATTCGCTGAACCGTCTTCGTTTTCAGGCGTGCCGACCGCGATGTAAATCACATCTGCTTCGCGATACGCACTCGCACCGTCTGTTGTAAAAAACAACCGATTCTCTTCCATATTTTCTTTCATAAACTGCTCAATCCCCGGCTCATAAATCGGAGAAATGCCTTGTCGCATGCGATTTACTTTTTCTTCATCAACATCAACACACGTCACCCGATGCCCCACATGAGCAAGCGCTACCCCTGTTACTAATCCAACATACCCTGTTCCAACGACGACAATGTTCATTGCTACCCTCCGTGCCTGTTTTTTTTTTCAGTTTACACAAATACGAACACTTTTGCACGGTACAACTATTCTGAAAAATATTTTAGAAAGTAAGTCATTTTACTTATAAGAAAGTGAACATTTGTCTATGATTATAGTAAAAGGACAGAGGAGGAATAGCATATGCCAACTGCATGGGAAACATTAAAAAAGATTACAAAGTTATCAGATTACGAAACATTACCCGCTTCGCTTCGCCATGAGATTGAACGAACTTTAGAACAAGTAAAGAAAGCCGAAACAATTTATCAATTAAAAATCCAGTTGCGCGGTATTCGTCCACCGATTTGGCGACGTGTGCTCGTCCCAAGCGACATAACATTCGATCAGCTCCATCTCATTATTCAAGAGGCGATGGGATGGGGAAATTACCATTTGTATCAGTTCGAAACAAGTGATGCGATCATTGACGTCCCACATCCAGATGATCGCTTTATGACTCTTTGGAAGGACAAGCTCGATTCACAAAAAACACCGATTAAAAAATACTTAAGTAAAGAGAAACAAAAAGTGTTGTATACGTACGACTTCGGGGATAACTGGGATCATATCATTACATTGGAGAAAATCGAAAAACGAATCGAACCGTTAACACATCCGATTTGCATCAAAGGATCACGAGCATGCCCTCCCGAAGATGTTGGTGGGGTTTGGGGCTACCAAGATGCGATCGATATGATGAAAGACGATACGCGAAAACAAGAGCGTCAAGAGTTTTTGGAATGGTATGACGAATGGTACGGAGACGACTTTGATCCAGAGCGCTTTGACATCGAAGAAGTAAACCAACGACTTGCGACCATTCGCTTCAAGTAGTGTGAAAATGCGAGAGGACTGCTGAAGAAGGACAGTCCTCTCTCGCGTATGAACGTCTGTTAGGAAACGATTTTGATATGTTTTAATTAAGCTTCCCGCAAAAAATGTGTTAGCACCTGTAAAGAAGGATGGCTAAAATTGAAGTGGCCCTTTTCTTATCCGATCATACAAACCAACTAATAATAAAAACAACGGAAAAACCGACGAAAGCGATGATTGTTTCCATCACTGTCCATGATTTTAGCGTATCTTTCACCTCTAAACCAAAGTAGCGATTGACGAGCCAAAATCCTGAGTCGTTGACATGTGAAAGAATTGTCGCTCCCGCTGCAATCGCAATTGTAATTAAACCTAAAATCGGACCCGTTAAGTTAAGCGTCTCAATAAATGGAGCCATTAATCCAGCGGATGTGACCATTGCTACTGTTGCTGAGCCTTGCGAAATACGAACGAGCGCAGCGATAATAAAAGCTAACACAATTGGAGGTAACGTAGATGTCGCCATCATATCTGCAAGCACTTTACCGACACCTGAATCGACTAAAATTTGCTTGAACACTCCACCAGCTCCTGTGACAAGAATAATAATTCCAGCCGGTTCAAGCGCTTTTGTCGCAATATCTTGTACTTGTTGCTTTGAAAAACCGCGCTTTCGTCCTAAGAAATAGAAAGCTAATAATGTGGCGATCGTTAAGGCAACAAACGGATGTCCTAAAAACGTAAAGAACGATCGAAACATATTTTTCTCTGGCAAAACAACCCCTGAAACGGTATTCATTAAAATAAGGAGCAAAGGAATGAGAATAATCACCGCAATTAATCCAAAGCTAGGTAAATCCCGTTCGTTATCATGCTCTTTCCATTCCATATAAGAAGGGATAGAAGCATGGATTTTTTTAGCAATATACTTCCCAAACAAAGGTCCTGCTACCATCATTGCAGGTACACCAGCAATAAAACCAAATAAAATGACCCAACCTAAATCTGCGCCAATCAAATTCGCAACCGCAATAGGCCCTGGTGTTGGCGGGATAAAACTATGCGTCACCGCTAGACCAGCAAGCAAAGGAATGCCGTAATATAAAAGAGAGCGCCCTGTCTTTTTCGCTAAACCGTAAACAATGGGTACAAGAATAATAAAACCAACGTCGAAAAATACGGGGATCGCAACTAAAAACCCAGTAATTCCAAGCGCCCACTGTGCTTTATCTTCGCCAAACTTTTTCATTAACGTTTGGGCTAGTCGTTCAGCCCCTCCCGACGCCTCGAGCATCTGTCCAAACATCGCGCCTAATCCGACAACAACTGCGACAAATCCAAGTGTCCCACCCATTCCGTTTTGGATGGACTCAATGACGCTTTTCAAAGGCATGCCAGCCGCCACTCCGACGAGTAAACTAACTAACAATAAAGCGACAAATGCATGCAATTTTGAACGAATAATAAGAAATAACAATAAACTAATTCCTGCGATAACGATGAAAATTAATGAAGATGATGTCATTGCACTCCGCTCCCCTTGTTTTAAAGTAAACGCTTACAATTACTAAATCGGTTTAGTTATACAGTGAATCACCCCCTTTGTTTATACATATTTACTTTGAAAAGAAGAAATGATTTGAAATTCATCTTTTAATCGCATATATAGACGTGTATACAAGTCAAACAATTCCGCATAAATCGCTGTATGTTGTTCATTTGGTGTATGAGACGAAGAAATGCGTAGCCACGATTTCACCTCTTGTAGCGACGAAATATCTCCTTGAGCGTAAAGAGCTAATGCTGCTGCTCCTAGCGCCGATGCCTCATGCGTTTCAGGGACGATTAGCTCTTTTCCCATCATATCGCACAACATTTGACGCCAAAACGGCGACTTCGCAAATCCACCCGATACTCGAATTTCCGATAACGGCCCAACGACATCGCGGACCGCAAGTGCTACCGAAAATACGCTCATACAAACGCCTTCCATGACTGAACGAATAAAATGCTCGCGCTTATGCTGCAAACGAATACCAAAAAATGTTCCACGCGCATGCGCATCCCAATACGGGGCTCGCTCCCCTGATAAAAACGGCAAAAATAACAATCCTTCCGATCCAGCAGGCACACGAGCGGCATATTGTGTCAATAAATCATATGGGTCTACTCCAAGCCGCTTTGCTACTTCTTTTTCTTGTGCCCCAAATTCATCACGCAACCAACGTAATAAAATCCCCCCATTATTTGTCGGTCCACCAACAACCCATTCATTTTCTGTCAACACATAACAAAACGTCCGCCCTCGTTCATCTGTTTTTGGAAAAGGGGAAATCGTTCGCACCGCCCCGCTTGTTCCAATCGTAATAGCAGCCTCATGGGGTAATACGGCACCTACCCCGACATTCGCAAGCACGCCATCGCTCGCTCCAATGACAACAGGGGTGCGAGAAGAAATACCGAGCTGTTCAGCCCATTTTTTATCCATTCCTTGTAGCGTATATGTCGTAGGAACGAGAGAAGACAACTGACTACGCTCGATGCCGAGAAACGTTAAAATTTCTTCATCCCAATCAAATGTTTGCAAGGAAAACAAACCGGTGGCCGAAGCAATCGAATAATCAACAACATACTGATGAAACCATTGATATAACACATACTCCTTAATGGAAATAAACTTATATGCTCGTTTGAATACATCTGGCGCACATTCTTTAAACCACATCAATTTCACAAGCGGTGACATCGGATGAATCGGCGTCCCCGTTTTTTTATACATCGCCACCCCTTGTTCACTCGCTCGAAGCCGTTCAGCTTGTTCGCTACTTCTGTTGTCTGTCCAAATGATGCAGTTCGTCAAAGGTCGGTGGTGTTCATCTACTAACATAATTGAATGCATGGCGACACTAAATCCAATCGCCTTTACTTGCTTTGCGGAAACATGTCCTTTGTATATCGCTCCTTGTATACTTTGCATCACCGCGGAAAAAAGAACGTGCGGGTCTTGTTCCGCCCATCCCGGTTGCGGATGAAGCATCGGATATTCGACCGCATGCATGGAGCGAATGCTTCCATCTTCGTCAAAAATGACAGCCTTTGTACTCGTTGTACCAATATCAACTCCGATGACAACTTGACTCATTTTTTTCTCCTCTTTTCTTTGCTGAATCCCTTTCTATGAACATTGGAGCAAGCCGAAACATTTGTGGAGACGTCTCACCATTCATTTGCATAAACAACCGTTCTGCCGCTATTTTTCCCATTTCAAACGTCGGCTGTGCAATCGTTGTTAACGAAGGGGTATAAATCGATGCAAATGGAACGTCATCAATACTTATGACTGCTAGATCATTCGGAATGGCGAGTTGGTGTTTTTTCACGAACGCTAATACTTCCATTAACGTTAAGTCATTTATCGCAAATATCGCCTCAGGCAGTTTATTACTGTTAAAAAGAGCCTCTAATCGCTCCGGGATGCGCTTCACATGCTCGGTAATAACCCACTCTTTTTCCACTGAAACACCGTGATCACGCAACGCATGATGAAAAGCTTTGATACGCTCTGTACGTGGAATGACGTGTGGAGCAAATGGCGGTGCAACAAGCCCAATATGTTTATACCCTTGTTCAATGAGATACTGTACACCTAACTGAACAGCACGCTCATTATGCAACAAAACCGAATCCGCATCGATCCCCGCAACTGTACGATCCACAAACACAAGTGGTAAGCGCGCTTCTTGCATTTTTTTATACAACTCTACATTTTTTCCTGTCGGGAAAATGATAAACCCATCCACTTGTTTCGCCCATAACATATCAATATATTTTCTTTCTTTTTCAGGATCGTCATCTGTATTACAAACGATGACATGGAAATCATGTTGTTGACACATATCCTCAATTGCACGGAGCACTTGCGTCGTTAACATATGCAAAATGTTGAAAACAATGACGCCAATCGTCGCTGTTGATTTTTGTTTTAAACTACGGGCGAGAACATTTGGGCGATATTGTAATTCCTCAATTGCCTCCGCAATGCGCCTTTTCGTTTCTTCGCTCATATATTCATATCTTTTATTTAAATATTGCGATACTGTACTTTTTGAAACATTCGCCAGTTTTGCTACGTCCGCCATCGTCACTTTCCGCACCGTATTCATTCCCCTTTACTAAATCGATTTAGTAAATAAACCGGTTTAGTTGTATTATATATGAAATTGAAAGCGTTTTACAACCGAAATATTTCGACACATTCTATTTTTTACGATCAGCCATACGTTTGGTAGATTCGAGGTGTGATAGGTACCGCGTTCTTCATACATTCCTCCATATAAAATAACTGTACAGCCTTCAAATTTGTTCAAATGTATGAAAATAAAAAATTGTATTGTAAGCGTTATCAAACGTCATTATAATAACTTCAAACGCGTTTATGTTTTAATGCAAACGTTTGCATCCTTATTTTATTTTAAAGAAAGGATGTGTGTGTATGAGTTATTTGAAAAAAGTGTGGTTGTATTACACCATCATCGCTACCTTAATCATTTCCTTTTTCACACCCTTCTCAACTGCACAAGCGAACACCGCACCAGTCAACGGAACGATGATGCAATATTTCGAATGGGATTTACCGAATGATGGCACACTTTGGACGAAAGTACAAAATGAAGCTAGTAGCCTTTCATCTCTAGGTATTACTGCGTTATGGTTACCACCTGCATACAAAGGAACGAGCCAAGGGGATGTCGGGTATGGCGTGTACGATTTGTATGACTTAGGAGAATTTAATCAAAAAGGGACGATTCGAACGAAATACGGAACAAAAACACAATATATACAAGCTATTCAGGCGGCAAAAAGCGCTGGTATGCAAGTATACGCCGATGTCGTATTTAACCATAAGGCAGGGGCAGATAGTACAGAATGGGTTGACGCAGTCGAAGTGAATCCTTCTAATCGAAACCAAGAAACATCTGGCACATATCAAATTCAAGCATGGACAAAATTTGATTTCCCTGGCCGTGGGAACACATACTCAAGCTTTAAATGGCGCTGGTATCATTTTGACGGTACGGATTGGGATGAAAGCCGAAAACTAAATCGCATTTACAAATTTCGTGGCACAGGAAAAGCATGGGATTGGGAAGTAGACACAGAGAACGGAAACTATGACTACTTAATGTTTGCTGATTTGGATATGGATCACCCGGAAGTTGTAGCCGAGTTGAAAAACTGGGGAAAATGGTATGTGAACACAACGAACGTAGACGGATTTCGCTTAGATGCGGTGAAACATATCAAATATAGCTTTTTCCCTGACTGGCTGTCATATGTACGTAATCAAACAGGGAAAAATTTATTTGCCGTCGGTGAATTTTGGAGCTATGACGTCAATAAACTGCATAACTACATTACAAAAACGAATGGGGCTATGTCATTATTCGATGCCCCGTTGCATAACAACTTTTATATTGCTTCAAAATCAAGTGGTTACTTTGACATGCGTTATTTGTTGAATAACACGCTAATGAAAGACCAACCGGCACTAGCAGTCACACTTGTTGACAACCATGACACACAGCCTGGTCAATCTTTGCAATCTTGGGTAGAGCCTTGGTTTAAACCACTTGCTTACGCCTTTATTTTAACGAGACAAGAAGGGTATCCATGTGTATTTTACGGCGACTACTACGGCATTCCAAAATACAATATTCCAGGCTTAAAAAGCAAAATCGATCCACTTCTTATTGCACGTAGAGACTACGCATACGGAACGCAGCGCGATTATATCGATCACCAAGATATTATCGGCTGGACGCGCGAAGGAATAGACGCAAAACCAAACTCTGGACTCGCAGCTTTAATCACTGACGGCCCTGGTGGAAGCAAGTGGATGTATGTAGGCAAAAAACATGCCGGTAAAGTTTTTTATGATTTAACTGGAAACAGAAGTGATACGGTAACGATCAATGCAGACGGCTGGGGAGAGTTCAAAGTCAACGGAGGCTCCGTCTCAATTTGGGTTGCGAAAACTTCAAACGTAACATTTACCGTCAACAACGCAACGACAGTATATGGACAAAACGTATATGTTGTTGGAAATATTCCAGAGCTAGGGAACTGGAACATAGCGAATGCTATTCAAATGACGCCATCTTCTTATCCGACATGGAAAACAACTGTTTCCTTGCCTCAAGGAAAAGCAATTGAGTTTAAGTTTATTAAGAAAGACAGTGCAGGAAACGTTATATGGGAAAACATAGCCAATCGAACGTATACGGTTCCGTTCTCATCAACAGGATCATATACCGCAAACTGGAACGTGCCATAACATGCTTAAGTCAGCTTGCCGATAAAAACGGCAAGCTGTACTCATGTACACGTTACGCTCTTTAGCACGGATCATCGCTTTCTTGTCTCTTTCCAATTCCAAATGGTAGAGATCGAAACACGGACGTTACAATCTGATATTTAAATGTTTCTTTAATTGGTTGGATATCATTTCCCTTTCTTCCTCAGGGACAATGAAGTAGTAAATGCCATTCATTTTTTGACCTTTTCCTTGCAAGTGGAGTTGTTCTATATGATGGCGAGCCTCTTTGTAATTCGCTTGAATTTGCTTCATTTCGTCAAACGTCATATTCGTCTTTACATTTTTCCCAATGGCTTCAAGTATATCGCTATAGTTGACTAGAGAAGAAAGGCTCGCCCCTTTTTTAATAATAGCCGCAATCACTTGCTTTTGGCGATCTTGTCTTCCGAAATCACCGCGCGGATCATCATAGCGCATGCGCGTATATTTTAAAGCACGATCCCCATCTAAAGTAATTTCACCTTTTGGGAAAGATTCTCCTTCATAATTAAAGGCAAAAGGATTACTTACCGTCACACCGCCAACCGCATCAACGATATCCTTGAAACCTTCCATATTGACTTTTATATAGTAGTCAATTGGAATATGTAAAAACTGCTCAACCGTTGCAATCGTCATTTCCACCCCGCCAAAAGCGTAAGAGTGGTTAATTTTATCCTCTTTTCCTTTTCCGACAATCGCTGTGCGAGTATCGCGCGGAATGCTCAACATTTTAATCGATTGCTCTGTCGGATTTAACGTGACGACAATTAACGAATCTGCTCGTCCACGATCGTTTTTACGTTCATCTACCCCGATAAGCAAAAAGGATATCGGCTCACCTTTTCCGAGCGATAACTCATTCTCTCGCTGTTCCGAACGTTCTCGCTCAATCGGCTCATGCATCTCATTTATTGTTTCCTTGAACTTACCGTACATCGAAAAAGCATACGCTCCCGCTATGATAAAAAGTAGCACAACAATAGCTATAATCTTATAACGTATTTTTCCACCTTTGTTTGCTTCCATTTTTATCTTCCCTTTATGTATGCTGAGATATCATTCAAGTGAAGCGTACCATATGGAAACAAAAAGGACAAGGGGAATAGCGTCAAAAAGTCGCTGAAACACATTATTCAGCAACCGTCAGACGCTTCCTCGCCTCATCAGTGAGCACTAAATATGAACGGGATTTACCGTCCTCATCACGCTCCACTTTCTCTGTCCACGGATGAAGTAAAAGCAAACCTAGCTTTAGTCGAGCGTTTGGATCAACCATTTTTTGACGCACACCGTCTTTATGAACGATCAACTTTTCCATGACACGAAACATCACTTCCTTACTTAAAGGCACTTCTTTTTCTTTGGACGTTAAGCTTACAGTTATTCCATCATCAAAGAGTGCCACGATATGAAATGCTTCCTTCCCCTTAAATGTTGGTACTGTTTTCCCTTCGTAAAGATTATGTAACAATGACTGCCACATTTCCTCCATAAACGCTGCTTATCGTAACTATTCACCCCAGTGCTAGTGTATAAAAAAGCCCAGCACAAATAGGGCATTTCGGTCATAGAAAATGCCCTAGGTAGCGGAAAGAACTCGATCGATCGTTTCGCCTGCCAACAGAAGACACAACGAGTCCCACAC
>NZ_JAHZOF010000048.1:0-255 GCF_019553625.1 Anoxybacillus sp. ST70 | reverse complement strand
CTGAGTAGCGGCGAGCGAAACGGGAACAGCCCAAACCAAGAGGCTTGCCTCTTGGGGTTGTAGGACACTCAATACGGAGTGACAAAGGAACGGAGTAGATGAAGCGGTCTGGAAAGGCCCGCCAGAGGAGGTAACAGCCCTGTAGTCGAAACTTCGTTCCCTCCTGAGTGGATCCTGAGTACGGCGGGACACGAGGAATCCCGTCGGAAGCAGGGAGGACCATCTCCCAAGGCTAAATACTCCCTAGTGACCGAT
>NZ_JAHZOF010000047.1:0-265 GCF_019553625.1 Anoxybacillus sp. ST70 | reverse complement strand
CCAGTGTGGCCGATCACCCTCTCAGGTCGGCTACGCATCGTCGCCTTGGTGAGCCGTTACCTCACCAACTAGCTAATGCGCCGCGGGCCCATCCTGTAGCGACAGCTTGCGCCGTCTTTCAACGAAAGACCATGCGACCTTTCGTGTTATCCGGTATTAGCACCGATTTCTCGGTGTTATCCCCGTCTACAGGGCAGGTTGCCCACGTGTTACTCACCCGTCCGCCGCTAACGATCCAAAAGCAAGCTTTTGAATCGTCCGCTCG
>NZ_JAHZOF010000046.1:0-268 GCF_019553625.1 Anoxybacillus sp. ST70 | reverse complement strand
CTGGCAAAAAGCCTGGTGGGCAAGAGGGACATGAGGGGACGACGCTCCGTCAAGTGGAACATCCACATCATCGTGTCGTCCATCGCGTACATACGTGTCAAGGATGTGGGGCTTCTTTGCGTGACGTAAAACCGTTCAAATTCGATGTCCGTCAAGTGTTTGATCTGCCTCCCGTGTCGATTGAAGTGACACAACATGAGCGTGAAGTGAAATCATGTCCGCATTGTCGATGCGTGCAACAAGCGGAGTTTCCACCACATGTCACGAA
>NZ_JAHZOF010000045.1:0-274 GCF_019553625.1 Anoxybacillus sp. ST70 | reverse complement strand
GTTTGTATGGTGGGCCTAAGTGGACTTGAACCACCGACCTCACGCTTATCAGGCGTGCGCTCTAACCAGCTGAGCTATAGGCCCATACATACGAATATTTACTTATGAAGAGAGTGTTCTCTCAAAACTGAACAAAACAGACAGCGGAATTTTATCATATATTTTTTGTGTTTGTCAACACACACGGAGCCATTCCCCGCTTTTCTTCTTATCCTTAGAAAGGAGGTGATCCAGCCGCACCTTCCGATACGGCTACCTTGTTACGACTTCACCC
>NZ_JAHZOF010000044.1:0-279 GCF_019553625.1 Anoxybacillus sp. ST70 | reverse complement strand
CGAGCGGACGATTCAAAAGCTTGCTTTTGGATCGTTAGCGGCGGACGGGTGAGTAACACGTGGGCAACCTGCCCTGTAGACGGGGATAACACCGAGAAATCGGTGCTAATACCGGATAATACGAAAGGCCGCATGGTCTTTCGTTGAAAGGAGGCGCAAGCTGTCGCTACAGGATGGGCCCGCGGCGCATTAGCTAGTTGGTGAGGTAACGGCTCACCAAGGCGACGATGCGTAGCCGACCTGAGAGGGTGATCGGCCACACTGGGACTGAGACACGGC
>NZ_JAHZOF010000042.1:0-319 GCF_019553625.1 Anoxybacillus sp. ST70 | reverse complement strand
AACGCTCAACAAGTGCTGGTGGAAGACCGGGCGTATTTCAAAATCGAACGCCTCGATCGATTTGTGGAGCAGCATCAGCTCTTTGTCATTCGGATGAAGGACAACATCGAACTTCATCAGAAAAAAAAGCTTGAAACGCCTTTCCAGCACATCCTCATCGGTTCAAGCCGACTTCACGTGCCAGTTGGGGATGAAACAATGCCGCTCCACCAAGCGTCACCGGGTGGTGATCTTTCGAGATGCGAATGGCCGCGACATTCGGGTCGTGACGAACCTCTTCCATGCGTCTGCGGAAACCATTGCCGACATGTACCAACAA
>NZ_JAHZOF010000041.1:0-336 GCF_019553625.1 Anoxybacillus sp. ST70 | reverse complement strand
CGAAGCTAGACAATAAGAAAAGCGGAGAACGGTTCTTGACGTAGTCAAGAAAACATCCGACGGAGCCAAAAGCTTTTGACGAAGACGTGCGTGCACGTCGAACGGAAAAAGCGAAGGCGTAGGAGGGTGTTAGTTCGAAGCTAGACAATACAACCCCTGTTATCTAGTTTTGAAGGAATAATCCTTCACGCCTGACATGGCGTTATGAAAAAGCATGTTTGCTCGGTGACGATGGCGGAGAGGTCACACCCGTTCCCATCCCGAACACGGAAGTTAAGCTCTCCAGCGCCGATGGTAGTTGGCGGGACACCGCCTGCGAGAGTAGGACGTTGCCGG
>NZ_JAHZOF010000040.1:0-419 GCF_019553625.1 Anoxybacillus sp. ST70 | reverse complement strand
CATCGGCTCCTAGTGCCAAGGCATCCACCGTGCGCCCTTTCTAACTTAACTAAACACACTTTTCAGCCTGTTATCTAGTTTTCAAAGAACAATGCCAACCTCGTCTCCTTTTTAATAGACGCAGGCGAAA
This sequence comes from Anoxybacillus sp. ST70, assembly GCF_019553625.1. Classification (NCBI taxonomy): domain Bacteria; kingdom Bacillati; phylum Bacillota; class Bacilli; order Caryophanales; family Anoxybacillaceae; genus Anoxybacillus; species Anoxybacillus sp. ST70. The sequence continues at coordinate 289 of NZ_JAHZOF010000040.1, read as the reverse complement.
ATATGAGGGATATTCCCTCAAAACTAAACGAAGCGAAAAAGCGTTTTTTATCATATCAATGATATCCTTAGAAAGGAGGTGATCCAGCCGCACCTTCCGATACGGCTACCTTGTTACGACTTCACCCCAATCATTTGCCCCACCTTCGGCGGCTGGCTCCCGTAAGGGTTACCTCACCGACTTCGGGTGTTGCAAACTCTCGTGGTGTGACGGGCGGTGTGTACAAGGCCCGGGAACGTATTCACCGCGGCATGCTGATCCGCGATTACTAGCGATTCCGGCTTCATGC